>JBDKHE010000628.1:0-3748 GCA_039797805.1 Verrucomicrobiota bacterium | reverse complement strand
GATGGCCTGGCTCATCGGGGCCAAGGCCGAAGGTTTTGGCGCGGCGTCCGTCGCCCAATGGCTGGGAGGACTGCTCGCGCTCGGGGCCACCTACACGTTGGCGCGGATGATGGAAGTGCGTCGCGCGGCGGCGATCGGAGCGGCCTTGTTGTTGCTGGGACTGCCCAATGTGGCGCCGCAATTCACCGCTGCGTACACCGACCTCTTTACCGCCGGCGTGTTGGCGGCGGCGTTTGCGCTGTGGTTGGCGGCGCTGCAACGCGGGGAAGCCTCGTGGGTGGCCGGTGCCGGCGTTGCCCTGGCCCTGGCGAGCAAGGGAACGGTCGTCTATTTCTCGGCGGGGCTGTTGCCCGTGGTTGGGTGGCTCGCGTGGCGTTACCGGCACGGCTGGTCGGCTTGGACGCGCACGCTGGCCGGCGGAGCTCTGGGCGTGGCGATCTTTCTCGCTCCCAGCTTGTGGCGCAATTTCCAAACCTACGGCAGTCCGGAGGGTCCGCCGGAATTTGTCACCTGGCACCACGGGCAGACTCCGGGCTGGGCAGGGTCGGTCGAAAAAGTCCGCCTCAATCTCACCTCGGCCCTCGTGCAGCTCGCCGAGCCGAATGCGCAGCCCCCGTGGTGGCGCCAACCCGTGGCGGCCGTTGGTGAATCTCTCCTGCGCACTTTGCCGGAGAAGGATCCCTTTGCCTTCGATGATATCAACCGGCGGGCCAATCTTCAGAAGATTTATGCGGTGGCGGCACCGGATGCCGACATCAGCTCCACCGGGGTTTTGCTGCCGCTCCTGGGGTTGCTGGCGGCGGGCGCGGCCTTGCTCACGCGTGCGGGCCAAAGGCGGGAGCTGGCGGTGGCGTGGACCGTGGTGATCGGTGGTTTCGTGCTGTTCATGGCGTGGAGGCTGCAATGGCATCCGTATCAATTTCGTTTCCTGGTCCTGGCAACGCCGTGGTTGGCCGTGTTGGTGGTCTGGTGGCTGGATCAACGGGCGCGTCCGATTCGCGTCGGCCTCTGGGCGATCTTGTCGGCGGTGACGGCCTACGGATTTGGCGCCGCCCTGCTGGGAACCTATCAATCGGGCTGGCCCGCCTTTGGACGTCCGCTGCAGTCCCAAGGAGCCTATGTCTTTCAGCAGTGGCGCGAATGGTCGGAGCATCTGGATCGGCCGGAGATTCGGCTGCGTCCCGCCTTGCCGATGAACCTGCCTTTGGCGGCATTCTACCGCCAGCCTGGGGAACGTCAGGTGAGTCCGGTGTCGCTGACGCACTTGGGATCAGCGCCTCTGGAGAAATTGGTCCGCGACAACGAGGGCTGGCTCATCGTGCCGGCCGATCGCTTTCCCGGGAAGGAGGGTGCGGTGATGGGGCGCACCTGGCTGTTTGATGGCGACGAAAAAAACGCCTTCAGCGTGGCGGCCTACCGGTCCTTGCAGAAAGGGGAGAAGGCGCGGCCCATGATTTACCGCAACCGGCTGATTGAAGCCGGCGCGACAGGCCGGCGGGAGATGCTCGTGCGCACGTGGGAGGCTGAACCCTTGACCCTCGAAGTCTTCAACCCGGGTCAAAGCCAGTGTGCCTTTCGGCTGGGTGTTCCCTCGGGCGTGATGACGTATGAGATTGGCGCAGGCAAGAGCCTGTGGCTGGAGGTCGTCCTGCCGGCGGACCAGGTTTCGCTGATCTGGCTGGATTGGCCGAACCCAACCACCGGGCCCGCCGCCAGCCTGGTGGCGCGCCTACGGCTCTGAGCGAGCCGGCTGCTGAATGGCATCGTAGAACGTGCGCGCGTCGCTCGCGAGGGCGGCGTCCAATTCGTGTTGGTCAAGGCGGTAGATCAGGATCGAGTAGCCCGCCGTGGCATCGGGCGGGCGGGTCCGCAGGTAGCGGCAGAGACGGCCGAAGCGCAGGCTTTCGAACAGAGCCCAGCCGTTGGCCCATTCGTCACGGGTCAGGTTTTGCAACAGCTCCGGCGACGGATCCGCGGTGGCCTTGAGGGCGCGAAATTGGGGGTCGCTCAGGCGGAGTTGCTGGTAGCGGACTTCCTGCTGTGGGCCCCAACGCGCCAGCTCCGGGGTGTAGACATGCTGCAGCATGGTGGCGCTGATCGCGTAGATCCCGGGTTCGCACCAATACCACGGGCGAGTCCGGTCGAAGGAGGGGAGTCTGGGCATGAGCACCGCATCGGGCACAAAGCGGGCCGGCTCATCACTGCCGAAGTAGGAAATGTAGACCGGTTCTCCCGGCCGACGGTGTTCGGCCAGCCAGGTCTTCAGTCCCGGCAGATCCTGTCCCCAGTCGAGCGAGCTGTCGACGAGGTGCCTGTAACCCTCGGCGGGGCCACCGATCACCGGTGAGAAATAGGCAAGGTAGTGCGGGTAGATGCCGGTGGCGGCACGGGCCTGCCAGCCGAGGAGCAGAAGCGTGAGCGAGGCAAAGGCGAGGCCGGTTGCCCGGGATTGCCGCCAGGCGCGTTGCACCGCCCAGCCCAGTGCGCCACAGAAAACAAAGAGCACCGGGTAGGTGGGCAGGATGTGGCGATGGCCGATGTTGAGGTGGCTGGTGATCGAAAAGAGCCAGTAGACACCGAACAGGGCCAGCAGTGGCGCGACACGCAGGAGGTGGGCGCCCCAACGGGCGCGGGATTGGGTGCGCAGGTGCAGGCCGAGCAGCAGGCCGCTCGCGAGCAGGGCGATCAGCAGGGAAGGGGTCGTCTTGTAGAGAAAAGCCTTCGGAAAGAATTCCACCCAGCCGTAGATCCCATAGTCGCCGTCGAGGAAAGCGCCGCGGGCCTGGGCGTGGAGAAACACAAAGGCCAGGCCGGAGAGCCAACCTTCCGGCAGCAGATGCCAGTCGCGGAGGTGTTGGATCACTGCTGCCTTCCACCCGCCGAACGAGAGCAGGATTTCCCAAGACAGATTCATCTCGCCGCCGGTCAGGGCCGGGTTGAAGAGGCTGAAGCGAAAACCAAAGAAAGCCCACACCACCACCACGGCCACCAATCCTTGCGCGACACCGGAAGCGAGGATCGCGCCCGCCCTGCCGATGAACGTGGTGAAGGAACGCCCTGCCAGTTGCACCGGTTCGCTCTGGAAAACCCGCGCGAGCGCCAACACGCCCAAGATGGGAACCAGTAACACGGCAGTGAATTTTGCCACGGTGGCGAGGCCGAGGAGCAGGGCGCTGAGGAGCCAGACACGCCGTCGGCTGTCGTGCAGCTGCCACCAATAGGCCGAGGGGCAGGCGACCAGGAAGAACGCCATCGCCATGTCCGAGGTCGCGAGGCCGCTGTGGGCCAGCATGGTCGGGCTCAGGATGCACAGGATGAGGGAAATCCAGGCCCCGGCCTGGCCCCACAGACGGTAAGACCAGAAAAAAACCAGCAGCGAGGTCGCGGCGCCGAAAAGCGAATTCATGGCCCGCGCGCTGAAGAGGAGCCAGTCGGGGTCGTTCTTGCCCTGATAGAAGAAGTCGTAGCCGACCAGCCAAACGACAGATTTTCGCCAGCCGCTGGAGTCCAGGGAGGGATAGTCACTGCCCGCCAGGGTGGCTGGCAGCGCCTGCCAGCGTTGCGGGAGATTGCCGTTTTCGGGGTGCAGCCGGTAATCGTTCCAGTGGTTGAATGTGTAACCACCGGTGATGTGGGCCAGTTCGTCCGCGGTCGTGGATTTCTCCCGGGAGGCCAGGGTGGTCAGGCTGGCGTGTCCCAGGGCCAGCAGGAGTGCGACCAAAACCAGGGGGAGAGAGGGGAAGATGGG
>JBDKHE010000627.1:0-22223 GCA_039797805.1 Verrucomicrobiota bacterium | reverse complement strand
CAATGAGGTTTGGGCCGTGGCGCAGACACCTTCATGGTGGGTCACCTGTTCATGGTCGGCTTCATGGTTGAGCCGTCGGGGTGTCGTTTTGCCAGCCGCCGCCGAGCGCGGAGTAGAGCGCGGTTAGGTTGGCCAACCGCGCGAGCCGTGCGTCGATGAGCGATTGCTCGGCCGCGAACTGCTCCTGCTGGGCGAGCAGCACCGTGAGATAGGGGTCGACACCGGCATCGAACCGCTGCTGCGTGAGCTCATAGCGCCGCCGGGCCGCGTTTACGCGCGCCTGTTGCGCGGCGATCGTGCGGCCGATGATACTGCGGACGGCGAGCGCGTCGGCCACTTCGCGAAACGCGTTCTGAATTGCCTGTTCGTATTGGGCGATCTCGATGCGCTGCTCGATCCATGCGACGTCGAGTTGGGCCTTGTTCCGTCCCCCGGCGAAGATGGGCAGGGTGATCGACGGCGCGAAGCTCCACCGACCGGAGCCGCTCTCGAACAGCCCGGACAATTCGGTGCTGGCGCTGCCGCCAAAGGCCGTGAGCTTGATCGATGGAAAGAACGCCGCCCGGGCTACACCGATGTTGGCGTTGGCGGCCTGCAGGACCTCCTCCGCCGCACGCACGTCGGGACGGCGGGCAAGCAGGTCGGCGGGCAGACCCGGAGGAAGGTCTTCCACGAGGGCTTGGGTCGCGAGCGAACCAACCGGAGGAAGGTCGGTGGGAAGCGGCGAGCCAACGAGCAAGACGAGTCCGTTGGCGAGCTGGGCAGCTCGCTGTTCAAGTGCCGCCACGCTTGCGCGGACGGCTTCCCGCTGGCCCTCGGCGGTGCGCAGGTCGAGCTCGGAGGTGACGCCGCCCTCGAAGCTCTGGCGATTGAGCTCGTAGGATTGCTCGGCGGCCCGGAGCGTCTGGCGCGCGAGTGCCAGTTGCTCGTCAGCGGCCAGGGAACCGAGGTATTGGCGAGCAACCGCTGAGATGAGGGCGATCTGTGCGCTACGGCGGGCCTCCTCGGTCGCGAGGTATTGATGCAGCACCTGATTGCGCAGGCTCATGACGCGACCGAAGAAATCGATTTCGTAGGACGGAATTTGCAGCCCTACCTCGTAAACTGAACCGGTGACGGGTTGGCCTGTCGGGCTCAAGGTTGCCGGCGTCCGCTGGCGGACCGCATCGCCGGTGGCGTCGAGGCTGGGGATCAGGACGGAGCGCTGGATGCCGTAGATGGCACGGACGCGCTCGACGTTAAGGGCGGCGACGCGCAGGTCGCGGTTGTTTTCGAGGGCCAGCTGGATGATGCCGCGGAGGCGCGCGTCGCCGAAGAACTGCTGCCAGGCGAGGTCGGCGGCCGGAACGGCGGCCGGGGTCGAGGCGGTCGAGGCGTCGAGAGGATACGTCGCGGCGACAGGGGCCGCCGGGCGCTGATACTTCGGCGCGAGTGAGCAGCCGGAGAGCAGCGTGAAGCCGGCGGCGAGCAACTTGATGGTGGGTCGGAGCAGAGTCATGGCGTTGCCGGATCTTAGCGTTGCTCGGTGGTATTGGCCGGTTTCACCCGGAAGAGCCGGGCGACGACGACGTAGAACACGGGGATCAGAAAGATGGCGAGGAAGGTGGCCGCGAGCATGCCGCCGAGCACGCCGGTGCCGACCGAGTTCTGCCCGCCGGAGCCGGCGCCGCGAGCGATGGCCAGTGGCAGCACGCCGAGGCCGAACGCGAGCGAGGTCATAATGATGGGACGCAGGCGCTGCCGACACGCGAGAAGCGTCGCTTCAACCAGGCTCATGCCGCGATCATAGCCCTCGCGCGCAAACTCGACGATCAGGATGGCGTTCTTCGCCGACAAGCCGACCACGGTGAGGAGCCCGACTTGGAAATAGACGTCGTTGTTGAGCCCGCGCAGGGCAACCGCGAGCACGGCACCGAGGATGCCGATCGGCACGACGAGCATGACTGAAAACGGCACGGCCCAGCTCTCATACAGCGCCGCGAGACACAGGAAAACAACCAGCAGAGAAATGGCATACAGAGCAGGAGCCTGGGCACCGGACTGCTTCTCTTCGTAGGAAAGGCCGGTCCACGCGAGGTCGAAGCCGGGCGGCAGCTTACGGGTGAGTTCTTCCATCGCGTTCATCGCCTCGCCCGAACTGCGGCCCGGTGCCGCCTGGCCCTGGATCGTGATGGCGGGAAGGCCGTTGAAACGCGCCAACAGCGGAGAACCGAAAGTCCAGTCTCCCCCGGTGAAGGTCGTGAGGGGCACCGGTTGGCCCGCGGAATTTGGCACATACCACCGGTTCAGGTCTTCGGGGTTCATGCGGAACGGCGCGTCCGCCTGCATGTAAATACGTTTCACGCGACCCCGGTGGCTGAAATCGCCGATGTAGGAGGAGCCCCACGTCGCCGCCAGCGTCTGATTGACGAGGCCGAGCGGCACGCCGAGCGCGGAGGCTTTTTCTTCATCGATGTCTAGCTTGTATTGGGCGACATCGTCGAACCCGGTGGGGCGGGCGTTCACAATGCGCGGATCGCCGGCGGCGAGGCCCAGCATTTGGCCGCGGGCCTGCATCAGCGCCTCGTGCCCTTGGGCCGAGCGGTCGATGAGCTGGTATTCGAAGCCGTTGGCCGTGCCCAACTCGATGATCGCCGGCGGGGGGAACGCGAACACCAAACCTTCGCGCAACTGCGCGAAATAACCGGCCGCGCGTCCCGCGATTGCCATGACTTTTTGGTTCTCGGACTGCCGCTCCTCCCAGTCCTTCAGCTTCACGAAGCCCAAGCCGGCATTCTGTCCACGGCCACCGAAACTGAACCCGGCGACCGAAAAGACCGACTCCACCGAGTCCTTCTCCTGCGTGAGAAAGTGATCGGTTACCTTTTTAAGAACCGCGCTGGTCTGCTCCTGCGTGGCGCCGGCGGGAAGCAGCACCTGCATCATGAGGACGCCCTGGTCTTCGTCGGGCAGGAACGAAGATGGGATGCGCAGATAGACGACGCCCATGGCGACCAGAATGGCGGCATAAACCAGAAGCGACCGCCCCCAGCGCCGGACCGACCGGTCGACGCCGCCGACGTAGGCATCGGTGGCGCGGCCAAATCCACGGTTGAACCAGCCGAAGAAGCCCCGTTTCTCGGCATGATGGCCCTGCGGAATGGGCTTCAGCAGAGTGGCGCACAAGGCGGGAGTAAGCGTTACCGCGACGAAGACCGACAGCACCATGGCCGACACGATCGTGATGGAAAACTGCCGGTAGATGATCCCTGTCGCCCCGCCGAAGAAGGCCATCGGAATGAAAACCGCCGAGAGCACGATCCCGATGCCCACGAGCGCGCCGGTAATCTGGTCCATCGACTTTCGGGTCGCTTCCTTCGCGGAAAGGCCCTCGTCGGCCATAAGGCGCTCGACGTTTTCAACAACAACGATGGCGTCGTCCACCAGCAGGCCGATGGCCAGCACCAGGCCGAACATGGTCAGCGTGTTGATCGTGAAGCCGAAGGCCGCCATGCAGGCGAACGTGCCGAGGAGCACGACCGGAACGGCGATGGACGGGATGAGCGTCGCGCGGAAATTCTGAAGGAAGAGATACATCACCAGGAAAACCAGGATGACGGCCTCGATGAGGGTCTTGACGACTTCTTCGATGGAGAGGCGGATGAACGGAGTCGTGTCGAACGCGGCAGAGTATTTCAGGCCAACCGGGAAGAACGATTCCTGCGAGGCGAGGAAGGCGTTGAGCTGCCGGACGGTTTCCAGCGCGTTCACGCCGACCGTCGGCCGGATGGCCAGACCTGACGACGCATGGCCATTGAAAAAGGCGTCGATGGCGTAGTTTTCTCCTCCGAGAGCGATGTGCGCAACATCGCCCAATCGAACCGTGCCACCATCGGGATTCGTGCGGAGCAGCACGTTGGCGAACTCCTCGGGAGATTGCAGTCGGCTGCGCGCCGTCACGGTGGCATTGAGCCGCTGCCCGGGCACCGCCGGGCTGCCGCCGAATTGCCCGGCGGAAACCTGCGCGTTTTGCGCGGTCAGCGCGTTGGAGATGTCCGCGACCGTGACGCCGTAGTTCGTCATCTGGTCCGCATTGAGCCAGATGCGCATGGCATACTGGCTGCCGAACACAATGGTCTCGCCGACACCGGGGATCCGGCTGATCGGCTCCTTTAGGTTCGAATTCAGGAAGTCCGAGATGTCGTCGCGGGTCAGCGACTCGGCTTCAGAATAAAACCCATAAACGACCAGGAAGTTACGGACGGATTTCTGCACCCGCACGCCGAGATTTTGGACTTCCTGCGGCAGCAGCGGAATGGCGAGTTGGAGCTTGTTCTGCACCTGCACCTGAGCGATGTCCGGATCGGTGCCGGAGCGAAACGTGATGGTGATGGTCGCGTTGCCGTCGGAATCGCTCGTGGTCTGCATGTAGAGCACGTTGTCGATGCCGGTGAGATTCTGCTCGATGACTTGGGCGATGGTGTTCTCGACGGTTTCGGCCGAGGCGCCCGGATAGGTGGCAGAGATCGCGACCTGGGGCGGAGCGATGTTCGGATACTGCCCAACCGGGAGGTTGCGGATCGAGAGCAGGCCCGCGCCGACAAGGAACAGGGAAAGCACCCACGCAAAAACGGGACGGTCGATGAAAAATCTGGCCATGTGGAAATTGGGACGAGACGGAGAGGCTCGGACGGCAAGCCCGCGTCAGCGATTGGAGTCGGCGGGTTGTTTCGCGGCGGTGGGCAGTTGCTCCGCTGGCGCGGACTGCTTCGCGGCCGAGTCGACAGGTTGCACGGGAACGCCAGGGCGGATGCGTTGGAGGTTCGAAACGATCACGCGATCTCCCGCGGCGAGCCCGGACTCCACGACCCATTGGTCGCCATATGCGCGACTCGTTTGAAGCGTGCGCAATTCGGCAGTGCCGTTGGCGGCGACGACGTAAGCGGTGGGGTCGCCGCGGTAGTTGCGCGTGACGCCCTGCTGGGGCACGAGCAGGGCCTGCGGGTTGAATCCTTCCTCGAAACGGGCGCGGACGAAGGTGCCCGGCAGCAGCCGGCCCTCGGGATTGGGGAAAAGGGCGCGCAGGGTTACCGAACCGGTGCTGCGATCCACGGTGATGTCCGAAAATTCCAACCGGCCGCGGACGGGATACTCAGTTCCGGCCTCCGTGAGAAGCGTTACTTCGGGCTGCCCCTGGCTATCCCGCTTCATTCGTCCCTCCTCGTATTCGTGGCGGATGCGAGCGACCTCCGAGCTGGGCTGCACGAGGTTGACGTAGATGGGATCGATCTGCTGGACCGTCGCCAGTAGCGTGGCCTGGCCGGCCTGCACATAGGCGCCCTCGGTGACTTCGGCGAGGCCGATGCGTCCGTCGATGGGCGAGAGCACCTTCGTATAGCCAACGTCGATCTCGGCCGTCTGGACTGCGGCCTTGGCGGCGGCCACCGCGGCCTCGCCGACACCCATCGCCGCCACCGCGTCATCGTATTGCTGTCGGCTGACGGCGTTGCTCGCAACGAGCGGTTTGAACCGCTCGGCCTGAAGCTTGACCGAAACAAGGTTGGCCTCGGCCCGTTGCAACTCGGCGCGGGCTCGGGCGAGCACCGCCTCATAGGGTGCCGGATCAATTTCGTAGAGCACGTCCCCCGTCTTTACTTCCGACCCCTCAGTGAACAGTCGCTTCAGAACAATCCCGCTGACGCGCGCGCGCACCTGAGCAATGCGTCGGGCGGCCGTGCGACCGGGCAACTCGCGCGTAAACGCGACCGGCGAAGGAGACAGCGTGACAACATCGACCTGGACGGGGCCGCCGGGAGGGAGCGGCGGAGCTTGGCGGGAGCAGCCAGTGGCCAGCAGGACCAAAACGGCGGCGAGCGAAAGGAGGCATGAGCCGGGCTTGAGCGGGAGCGAAGGGTGCATCGGGAAGAGAATTCGTGGGATGTTCAGAGACTCGGATCAGACGCGAAGGCTTCGCGCAGGCGAATACCGGCGAGTTCGACTACCGCCGTTTCACGGTCGTCCAGCGTCCCGGCTGCTCGCACGAACGCGTCCACGGAACGGGCGAGCGCGTTTGAGAAGACCTCGCGGCCGAGATCGGTAGCCATGATCGCGAGATCGTCCCGATCACCGAGCGAGCGTCGCCGTGTGACCAAGGCGGAGATCTCCAGCCGGCCGAGAACTTCGGCAAGAGCCGGACGGGAAAGATGCAGGGTCTGCGCAAGACAGGTGTGGGCGCCGCCCTCCCCGGGTCCATGGGGAATCAGATGTGCGAGGACCAGAAAACCCGATTCGGTGAGCCCGCTGGCCTCAAGTTCACGCCGCAGCGCCCGATCAAGCACCTGGCAGGTCTCAAGCAGATCCAGCAGCGCGCGGCACCTTAGTTCGTCCGTCGGGGAGCGATGGCGGGCGAGCGCCAGAAAGGCATCCCGGAACGACAGATCGCAAAGTGGACGGAGCATTTGACCACTTTAGCACACTCGGAAGCATGTGCTGAGACTTTGAAGTTTGCACATTGATAGACAAAGGTTATCAACCGAGCATGGAACTACGGCATCTCAGATATTTCGTGGCGGTGGCCGAAACCATGAATTACCGACGAGCCGCCGAGCATCTCCACGTGTCGCAGCCCGCGCTCAGCAAGCAGATCAAGGATCTGGAAAACGATCTGGGAGCACAATTATTCATCAGGAACACGGGCGGAGTTGTGCTGACTCCGGCGGGGGCGTCTTTTCTGGAAGACGCCAGAGACGTGCTTGAAAGGGTCGAATTCGCAACGACGGCGGCGCGGGCGACCGAGGCCGGCCGGGCCGGACGATTGGTGGTCGGCAGCTTGGGCGGCGTATCGGCGGGTTTCCTCGCACCTGCGTTGGCCGCGTTCAGTGCCGAGTTTCCGCAGGTTGAGGTCACGTTGCACGAGGCGCCGGTTTCCGATCAGCTTCAGGCACTGCGAGTTGGGCGAATCCAAATCGCGTTGACGACAGGTCCCGCGACGGCCCTCCCATCCGGGTTCGATTCGGCCGAAGTGCTCGCGTCACGCATCGCGGTGGCGGTGGCGTGCGAACATCGGCTGGCTGCGCGACCGTCGATCTCATTGATGGAGCTGTCGACCGAATCCGTGGTGGGCGTGAGTGACGGCGGGCGGGCCGGACATCAACAGTGGATGGAAGGCATATTTGCAGCACGCGGCATTCGGCACCGGCCGATCAAAGCAGTGAACGGGTTGGAGTCGCTGATGGCACTGGTCGCCGGAGGACACGGCGTGTCCATCCTCCTGCCCTATATGCGCGCCCGCGGTGATAACACGATCGTGTATCGACGCATCAAGGAGAGCGGCGACGATCTGCTCGTGCATTTGATGGCAGTCTGGCGCAAAGGCGGCGGCTCGCAGCTCGCGCGGAATTTCGTCGAGGTGCTAAGTGCGTGTAGGGTGAAGCAGGGACGCATCTGACCCCGTCGAACTCACGAAACTGGAAAAGGAACCGTTCGAGCCGTGGTGCGGCCCGCCAAAGCGCACGCCAGCATCACCGGCGTGCAAGCGGACATCAGATTCATGAACGTCCGCCTGAAAGCGCTGGCAAAAACCGAGCACGACGTGAAGAAGGCGATTGAGTGGCTTGCGCGTGACCTCGTCAAAGCAGGACGCACTTCCTAGTTTTGTGGTAAACTGTCCGTGGATTGCGTTCCGACCGACGCTCGCTGTGCTCGAATTCTTTTAGCTCTGCCCCGTCCGGTAGCGCCCCATTTTATGGGCGGTCAAGGTCGTGCCTGCGGCCTCCACCACGCGCAACCGTTCCGCTTCCCCCTCGATTGGTCCCGCTGCGCGGGACACGGCCTCGGCGCTTCACCCAGCGCTTTGACTTTCGCCCATCCCGAGCGGGCGCTCAACCGGGCAGCACCCGCGATCACTCGACACCAAGTCGAGAATGGGAAACGCGGCTCGCGCGAGCGCTCACCATGCGCGTTTATGAAGCCAAAATTGTTTACACTCTCGTGTCTGAAGGCGAACGGGAGGCCTTGGATCGTCCGGAAAAGATCGCGGAGTATCTGCGCCCCGCGTTCGAAGTGAATCCGATGCAGGAAGCGTTCTACTGCGTCTATCTCAACCGTAAGAATCGTCCCTTGGGCCGTCATATGGTCACGTTGGGGACGGCCACGTCCAGCCTAGCTGCTCCACGTGAAGTCTTCCGGGGTGCGATCCTGGCAGGCGCGACGTCTCTGGTGGTTTCCCACAACCATCCGTCCGGCGACCCGGCTCCCAGTGCCGCGGACGTCCAAGTGACACGTTCTCTCCGCGATGCCGCCAAGATCATCGGTATCGACCTCCTGGACCACGTCATCGTGGGCGACGCGAAAGCTGATCCCAGAGCCGTGGGATATTATTCCTTCAGAGAGGCGGGCGTCATCTGACGCCCTTTTCGGGGTCCCTTTTAACGGGGCCCCGATGCCTCGTCCGACCACGCGCTCATTGACTCCGCCGGTGTTCTCGGGAATCGTTTTTCGCAACGGGCCAACCGCCTCGGAGGTAACTTCGGGGCGGATTTTTTTCGCCCGATGACTGCGTGCACGACCGCCAGCAAAGCGGTAACGAAGATGAGTTCCACGTCATCGCCAAACATCACCGTCGCTTGACGAACGTATTCTTATTGGCATTCTTACTTCACGGATTCCATAAACACAAAGCCCCATAACTCATTCGAGTTACAGGGCTTTAAATCGTTGGCGTCCCCACGGGGATTCGAACCCCGGTTCTCACCGTGAAAGGGTGGTGTCCTAACCGGGCTAGACGATGGGGACCCAGCACGGAATTGGGGAAGCTACGGTCTGAGGTCTGTCGCGCAAGTGTTTTCTGCCTGCCGCGGCCCGGCGCCCGCGGCTTCCAGTCAACCGTTAGCACAGCGCGGCTCCGTTCCGGGGTTCACTTTGCCGGGAAAACACCGGATCTAAGGACCGGGAAGATCGTCCAGCTTGCCCTGGATTTCGGGGTCTGACCCGACCCCCCACCCCATGTTACCCCCTCCTCCCCGCCCCACGGCGCCGTCCGTGGCCTATCGTGCTGGCACGCTGGTCTATTCCGCCGCGGGGCTGCGGGCCGTCTTTGCCTGGCTCCTGGGCGCGGAAATCATCTTCACCCTGATCGACATGCTGGAGCCCAAGGTCCTGCCCGTGCTCCTGAAGCTCCACGGCGCCACCGACACCCAGATCGCCATCATTGTCGGCTCTTTCAACGCCGTGCTGCAACTGGTCATCATGCCGCCCCTCGGCTACTACTCCGACCGGCTGCGCACCCGCTGGGGCCGCCGCATCCCGGTCCTGTTCTGGGCCACGCCCTTCGTGGCCCTCTTCCTCGCCGTCACGCCGTTTGCCCCGGAAATCGCGTCCTGGCTGACCCGCTTCGAGCGCGTGGGCGGCTGGCTTTCCGCCCTGCCGGTCACCCCGGTGATTCTCGTTTTTGCCGTGCTGGTCGTCCTCTACCGCTCCGTGCAGACCATGACCAACGTCTGCTTCTTCGGCCTGTTGCGGGATGTCGTGCCGGAGACGCACATGGGCCGCTTCCTCGCCCTCTTCCGCGTGTTCGGCGCGGCCGGCACGTTCATCATCACCTACTGGCTGCTGGGCCTCACGGCCACGCACAGCAAACCGATCTTCATCGGCGTGGCCTTGCTCAACCTGGTGGGCTTTTACGCGCTCTGCTGGTTCGTGCGCGAGGGGGACTACCCTCCGGTGGCCAGGGACCCCGTGATCGCCAACGCCGGTCGCGGCACGCGGCTTGGGGCGGCGGTGCGGACGTTTGTCCGGGAGTCGTACCGCCACCCGGTGTACCTCTGGCTCTATTTTACCCGCGTGTTCCTTTACGGCGCTCTGCTCGGGCTCTCGGGCTTCATCATCTTCTTCCCCCAGTACGAGCTGGGCATGAATCTGGCCGAGGTCGGCCAGATGCTGGCCTGGCCGGCGCTGATCTGGGTCGTCATCGCCTACCCGGTCGGCCGGATGGTCGACACCCGGGGGGCCGCCCATGTCCTCAGGCTGGGCCTGGTCATGATCACCGCGGGATACCTCCTGTCCTTCTTCCTCGTCGTGGGACCAAGAACTTTCCTGGTTTCCTCGATCGTCACCGGCGTGGCGTTCTGGATCGTGATGATGGCCCAGCTCAAGCTGACGCAGGAGGTCTTCCATCCCCAGCGCTACAGCCAGTTGGCCGGGGCCAACACCGTGGTGCAGTCGATTCTGATCGCGCTGGTCATCAGCCCGGCCTGCGGCGGGGTCCTCGACGCCCTCAAGGGCTGGTCGCATACGCTGGCCCTGCCGGGTGTCGGCGACGTGGTGCTGGGCCCCTACCGTTTTGTGAACCTCATGCTCGGCCTCTGCTACGGTCTGGCCCTGTTCGGCCTGAACCGGGTACAGCACCACGTGAGGCTGCGCGGCGGGCCTGGCAACTACGTCGCACCGCTCTGACGCGCCCGCTCAGCGGGTGGTGTCCGCCAGGCCGGTGACGTCGCGGACGTGCAGGTCGGTGACATCCCGCAGCACCCAGCGCGCCTCGCGATCGGCGCCGGAGATCACGGTGTCGGTAAAGCGCGCCCCCTGCGCGTCCTCCACGTGCATCGCCGGGCGGGCGTCGGGTGTGACGACCCGCAGCTCGACGCCGCGCAGCGTGAGATTCTTCACGTGCCGGGCGAACAGGCCCCACGAAGGCAGTTCGCCGAAGACATCGGGATCGGGATAGGCCTTGGGCAGCTCGGGCAGCTCGCGCGCGGCCTGCTCGGCCGTGCCGCCGCCGGCGTAGTGGATCTGGATGTTGGCAAACACGACATCTTCGACGGGATGCCCGGGCAGGCCGGCGATGAACAGGCCGTGGTGGGGCGCGACGTTGTGCGCCACGAGGTTGTCGATCAAGATGCGGCGCACGGTGCCCGGCTCCGTCGTGGCCGGGCGGCGCAGGCGGGCGCCGAGGCGGATGAAGACCGGGGCGTTCTGCACATCGCGCATGGTGATGTTGCTGATGGTGATGTCCTCCAGCACGCCTCCGTCCACCTGCTCGAGAGCGAGGCCGCGCGAGTAGTCGAACACGCAGTTGCTGATGGTGATGTTGCGGAAGCCGCCGCCGGCCTCCGTGCCGAGCTTGATGCGGCCCATCACGCCGCCGAAGCGCTGCGTCCGGCGCGTGCGGGTGCCGTCGAGCAGCGTGCCCTCGTCGTAGCCGCTGACGAAGCAGTTGCTGATGTTGACATTCTCCAGCACGCGCGCCTGGCCGAGGGCATGGGAGGCCTTCAGGCAGATGCCGTCGTCCCACGGCGTGTTGACGCTGGTGTTGGTGATGCGGACGTTGCTGCAGGCGTCGATGTCCATCCCGTCGCGGTTGGTGTCGATGAGCAGGTTGTCGATGGTGAGATTGTCGACGCCGGTCGCGAGGATGGCGAAATGCCCGCCGTGCAGGACCGAGAAGTCGCGGAAGGTGACGTTGCGGCAGTTCTTGAGGGCGATGGCCTTGTTGGCCACGCCGGCCGGCAGGGCGTCACGGGCGTTGGGATAGTTGAACGGGCCCGGCACGAGGTCGGGACGCGGCGCGGGCTCGAAGGGTCCCTCGGCCTTGAGGACGTCGGGCAGCTCCTCACCGGGCACAAGCGGCAGCAGCTCGCCGACCGCGAGGGCCGTGCGGCGACCGTTGCCGCGGGACAGGCCGCGACCGTAGATCCGGCCGGGGCCGGTGATGGCGAGGTCCACCAGGTCCTCGCCCCAGATGAGGCTGTTGCGGAAATGCGAATGCCCGAAGTCCTGGTATTCGTTCCAGGCGTTGGCTTCGGGGGCGTCGTAGCCGCCGGGCTGGCCGGCGGGAGGCGGCTCGGCCGCAATGAGCGTGGCGCCGGCGGAGAGATGGAGCGTGATGCGGCTGCGCAGCCGGATGCTGTAGCAGAGGTAATCGCCCGCCGGCAGCACGACCGTGCCACCCCCCGCGTGGGCCGCCGCCTCGATCGCGGCGTTGATCGCCGGCGTGTCGAGCGTGCGTCCATCGCCCGTGGCGCCGTAATCGCGCACGGAGAACCGATCGCCGGCCCCGCTGGCCCATCCCGCGGCGGCGGTGATAACGAGGAGTAGCAGCAGGCGTCGCAGGATCGGGTACATGGGTTGGGTGGTTTACGGTCGGCTCCGGGTGGAGATGAAGAGCAAAAAGAAGCCCCGGGCAAGGCCGGGGCTTCGGGTGACTCGGGTATCGGTCTTACCAGTTGATCGTGGCCGAGAGCCGGATGTTGCGTCCCGTCATGGTGGTGAGGCCCGCCCCGGAGAAGCGCGCACCGGCCACCGAGATATAGTTCTTGTTGTCGAAGACGTTGTCGATGGTGAGCCGCGTGAAGTAGGTCTCGTTCCAGCGGTAGGCGAATCCGAGCGTGGTCGAATACTGGGGCTTCAGGTAGAAGCTGCTCTGGGTCGCGACCCCCAAGGGCGTGTAGCTGGTGCCGTTGCCCGGGGCATCACCGGCGCGACGGCCGTTGTAGACCACGCCATAGTTGACCGAGAGCCCCTTGGCCTGGCCGTCCGTGAAGCGATAGTTGATCATCATCGTGGCGTTATTGTCCGCCACCGCCCGGATCATGCGGCCAAGGCTGTCCCGCATCTTGAGGTGCGAGTAGGTCGCGATCACCGAGAGGTTGTCGGTCACGCGGCCCATGAGCTCGAACTCGTAGCCTTTGTTGCCCAGGTCGGAGACAAGCGTCTGGGGGGCTGTCGGGTCGGTCTGGCGGGCCGGGTTGGGCACGGTGACATTGGTCTGGGCGATCTCGAAGTAGGCGCCGTTGAACGCGAGCTTCTGGCCGAAGAATTCGCTCTTGAAGCCCACTTCATCCTGACCGCCCTCGCGCCAGAGCGGGAGGTTGTTGGCGATGGTCGGGGATGCGTTGATGGAGTGGCTGTAGTACAGCGAGACATTGTCCCGGACCTTGTAGAGCAGGCTGCCGTTCCAGAGGTTCTTGCTGTCGTCCAGCACGCTCGGGGCGGCGCCGGTCAGGCGGTTCCAGGCCTTGGTCACGGTGGCGTAGCGCAGGAGACCGCCGGTGAGGTAGAGGCGGTTGTCCAGGAACCCGAACCGCTGGTTGGCGTAGAGCTGCAGGTTGGTGTACGAGCTCACATTGTGGAAGCTCAGCGCGGTCGGATAAACCGGATAGGCCGCATTGTTCGGGTTGTTCAGGTCGATGTTGGGCATGGTGCCGTTCTTGCCGTGGCTGTCGGCCATCTGGCGCGAGTAACCGAGACCGGCGACCGTCTGGGAGCTCACGCCTTCCAGCTGGTAGTTGCCGACCACATCGGTCTGGAAGTTGGCGGTCTTGCGCCGCGTCCACTGGATTTCACCGCGGTTCGGAATGCTGCTCGGGTTGAAGAACGGCGAGGCAGTCGGGACGTAGCGGTTGGTCGACGCATCGTGCGGCAGGGCGCTGTTGGCGAGGGCCCAGGTGGAATCCTGCGTCAGCACGCCGGTGTAGGGATTGTAGCGGTTGATGCCCAGGCTGGTGGAGAGGAAGTTCTGGTCATGGTCCTCCAGAATAAAGCGGCCGTTGGCGGCGACGCGCAGACTGATGTTCTTGTTGACCTCCGTGGTGAGCGTCGCGAACAGGTCGGCACTGTGGGTCTCCGTGTGGCTCCAGGGCTGGATGCCGTTGTTGGCGTCGGGTTTGATGCCGGGCGCGAGGAACGGGTTCTTCGTGTCAGCCGTGACACTCGGATCCAGGATGAGCAGGGGCTCGCGCGAGATCCATTGTTCGGCGCCGATGATCTTCACCGTCAGCAGGGTCTTTTCATTGATGCGCCAGGCAAACATCGGCGCGAGGGAGCGGTTGCGGATGTAGGAATCATCCCAGTAGCGGTCGGAATCCTGTCCGGACTGGATGAGCCGGTACGCGAACTTGCCGCTGTGGCCGAGCGGGCCGGCGAGATCCAGCATGTACTTCTGCGCATCGAACTGGCCGACCTGCAGGTTGAGGCTCTGCTGCCGCTTGAAGGTCGGCGACTTCGTGATGATGTTGAGCGAGCCGCCGGGAGCGCCGGCCGGCGAGAGAATGGCATTGGGGCCCTTGGTCACCTCGATGCGATCGATGACCGACTCGACCACGTTGTCGGAGTCGGCCGACTGCAGGAAATTATCCACGGTGCGGGCACCGCCCTGCGTCTCGAATCCGCGGATGATCATGCGATCCTGAAACTGGATGCCGCGACCCTCCTGCACACCGGCGACATAGCGGGTGGCGTCGAAAACCCGGTTCGGCCCGATGTCATCGAGCATGTCCCGGGTGAGCACGGAGATCGAACTGGCCGTGTCGATCAGGGGCGCGCGCACGCGGACGGCCGAGATGGCGTCGGTCGCGCGATACCGGTCCGCCGAATCGGCCGAGACGGTGAAGGTGGAAAGCACGACCGTATCCTCCTTCGGCGGAGGCGTCGCGGCGGTTTGTGCGCCCACGGGGAGCGCGGTGGCCAGCAGCAACAGGGAAAGCCCGAGCGGGGCGGAGGCATGGGCAGGGCGAAGCAGGGTTCGCACAGACGACAACTTGATCATGGTTTTGAGGGGTGTGGGGGTGGGGTGCGCCGGCCAGACCACGCGGCAGGGACCGCAGGATCTCGTCGGGGTGCGGCTCGCAAACGGAACCGACGGCGCCAACCTGCCGCCGCTCCGCACGCGGGCCAAGGCCGCGGCTACTTTCCACGTAAAATGAATTGCCCCGCGGCCGCGCATCCACAGCTTGCCCCGCATGGCCGCACCCCGAGCGACAGCGAACCCGCCCACCCTGCGTGAGATCGCCCGGCGCGCGGGCGTGAGCCACACGACGGTTTCGCTCAGCCTGAGAAACCACCCTTCCATCCCGCAGAAAACCCGGGAGCGCATGCGCCAGCTCGCCGACGAACTCGGCTACCGCTCCAACGTGCTGGTGTCCGCCCTCATGAGCCAGGTGCGGCTCAAGCAGCACAAATCGGGACCCGAGGTCGTCGGCTTCCTGACGGGCGGCCCGGCGCCCGATGAATGGAAAGACCACTCGGCCAGCGTGGGTTTCTACGATGGCGCCCGGCGCCGCGCCCAGCAGCTGGGGATGCGGCTCGAGCCTTTCTGGCTGGGCCCGGGCGGAGCCCATTCCGCCGCCACCTGCCGGATGCTGCGCGCCCGGGCCATCCGGGGAAACCTGATCACGCCGTTCGCCGTCCCGGTCTACAATCATGAACTCGACTGGACCCACCTGATCTGCGTCGGGCTGGGTTATGTGTTCAACCACCGCGCCCTGCACCGCGCCACGCACAATCATTTCCGCGGGTCCTTCCTGGCCTACGAGGAATTGGCCAGGCTCGGGTACCGCCGCATCGGCCTGATGCTTGATCACGACCAGAACCGCCGCGTCAACTACGGCTGGCTGGGCGGCTACCTCGCCGCGCAAAACACGTTTGAGGCGACGCGCCTGGAACCGCTGCTCACCACCCGCGGCAATGAGGACGCCCAATTGAAGGCCTGGCTGGCCGAGGCCCGGCCCGATGCCGTCATCGGTTTCGGACCCAAGCAATTCCTCGCCCTTGAGCAGGCCGGTTGCCGGATCCCGCAGGGCCTGGCATTCGCGGCCCTGGATGTCGAGCAGACCACCCTCGATCACGTCGACGCGGTGACCGGGATCAACCAGAACCTCACGCTCATCGGCGCGACGGCAATCGATATCCTCGCGAGCCAGCTCTATCATCATGAGCTCGGGTTGCCGCAACGGCCGGTTCACAGCATGATCGAGGGGTACTGGGTGCCGGGCCGCACCGCCCCACCCCGCCCGGCAGCCAAACGCCGCCCGGGCCCGGCCAAAATCAGGGCCTGACACGCCGGTGGTTGCCAAAACCGCCCGAAGCCTTTTGCGTTCTCATCCCAGCCTCGCATGAACTTTGCCGAAATCTCCCGCGCCCTCCCGTCGTCCGCCGTCACCGCCATTGACGGCCTGCCCTTCCCGAGGGTCGCTTCCGGCAAGGTGCGCGAGATCTTCGACCTGGGCGACGCCCTGCTCCTCGTGGCGTCGGACCGGCTCTCGGCCTTTGACGTGATTCTCCCCGACGGCATCCCGGGCAAGGGCGCGATCCTCACCCAGATGAGCAACTGGTGGTTCGCCCAGACCAGCGGCGTGATCCAGAACCACCTCCTCCCCGACCAGGCCGGCGAGTTCGCCCGCCGCGGCATCACGAGCCGCGACCTGCAGCTGCGCAGCATGATCGTGCGCAAGCTCAAGCCCCTCACCATCGAGTGTGTCGCCCGCGGTTATCTCATCGGCAGCGGTTGGAAATCCTATCAGGAAACCGGCGAGGTCTGCGGCATCCGCCTCCCCACCGGCCTGCGTCAGGCCGACAAGCTGCCGACCCCGATCTTCACGCCCACCACCAAGGCGCCCAAGGGTCAGCACGACGAACCGATCAACGACGCCCAGGGCGCGGCCGCCATCGGCGCCGCCCTCTATGAGCAGGTGAAGGCGGTCAGTCTCCGCCTCTACACGTTCGGCCATGATCGCGCGAAGCAGGCCGGCATGATTCTCGCCGACACCAAGTTCGAATTCGGCACCGACGCCGCCGGCAACCTCTACCTCATCGACGAGGTGCTCACGCCCGATTCCTCCCGCTACTGGCCCGCCGCCGAGTACCGGCCCGACTGCTCGCCCCCGAGCTACGACAAGCAGTTCGTCCGCGACCACCTGCTGGCGATCAGGTGGGACCAAAAGCCCCCGGCCCCAAAACTGCCCGCGGATGTCATCACGCGGACGCAGGCCAAGTACCTCGCCGCGCTGAAAAACCTCCTGGGCTGAGCCATTCAGTGTCCGCGGGATGATTTTCGGAACGAGCGTGGCGACTGGCCGAAACGCCGTTTGAACAGCCGGGAAAAATAGAACTCGTCGCAGAAGCCCAGCCGCTCCGAGATTTCCTTCAAGGTGTTCCGCCCCTGATAAATCAGGGCCACGGCGTGGTCCATGCGCGCCTCCAACCGGTAACGTCCAGGGGCTTGCCCCATCGCTTCGCGAAACTTCTTCCGGAAACTCTCGTACGAGAGGCCCAGACGCCGGGCGACCTGCGCAGGCTCCGAGGCCGCCGCCGGCACCTCGTCGTCGGCGAGCAACTGACAGGCGCGATGCACCCAATCCTCGCTTGTTCTCGCTGTCGGCGAAGCAGTGGCCGACTGGATCATATCGGCGAGGACATGCGCAAAATGCAGGACCGTAACCTCCGGGCGGGTCTGCTGCCGCTCATGCGGCGGCGGAATAATCCCCGTCAGTCGCCGCAACCAATAGTCCCGGCCTTTCAATCGGCTGACAGGCCGGGCGGGATCCAGCAGTCCGCTGGTGCGCATCTGGTCGAACACCGGTCCCTCAAACTCGAACCACAATTCATCCCAATAGTGATCCGCAGTCGTGCCACAGCTGTGCTTGGTGCCGGGAAAGTAGAGCACGAGACTCTCCGCCGGCACAGGCAGACCAAGGGGGTGGGCATCGTCCCGATAGGTGCCCTCTCCGCCGAGCACGTAGTTCAGCGCGTAGTGAGTCAGCTGGCGTTGCGAGTCATTGCCCATGCCGACGCCGACCCCGCCTTTGTTCAGGCCCGCCAGCCGGAGCGTGCCCAATCGCGAGCGCACGGGCCGGGAAAGCAACCGAGTCTTGATCGTGGGGTCTACGGGCATGGTCATACCAGTAAACACATGTTTATTTCCCAGTCGATGCATTCTGTCGTGCTCAGTTATCTGTTAAGGTTGCTCCATGGTTGCCACAAAGTCCATGCCACTGACCGCCCCCCTCACCCAGCGGGCCTTGGCCAAGCGCTGCGGCGTGCATCCCAGCACGATCTGCTTGGCACTGGGTAACTCTCCCGCTATCCCCGCTTCGACCAGGCAACGCATCCAGCAGCTCGCCGCCCAACTTGGTTACCGGCCCAACGCCGCGGCCCGCAACCTCGCCATGTTGCGCACGGCCCGCGATGGCTCGGGACAACTGCCGCTGGCCTGGATCAATGGGCATGCGCACGAGAATTTCTGGCGCTGCGATCCGGTGGGTTTCCGCCTGCTGCAGTCCTGCCGAGCGCGGGCCGCCGCATTGGGCTACTACGTTGACGAACACTGGTTGCACCAGCCGGGCATGACATCCCGCCGGCTCACCCAAATCCTCCGCACGCGCGGCATCCAGGGCGTTTTGCTGCCGCTGGACGGGCTGGCCACAACCTTCGATCCGGCGGATTGGAAAGATTTCAGCCTGATCGCGCTCAACGGCCGCCTGCATGGCAGCGGCATCGACGAGGTCTGTCCCGATTATTACAACAACCTCGATCTCGCTCTGACCCGGCTGGGCCGCGACCCCGGCCAACTTGGCCTGGTGCTGCCCCGTTCTTTTGATCAGGCGAGCAGCGGGCTGATGCGTGCGAGATTTCTGCACGATCAGCACGAGCTGCCGATGACCGCCCGGACGCCGGTGTGCCTCCATGCCGATGCCCCGGAGCAGGCCCGCCGTGAAATCCAATCCTGGTTTGACCGCTACCAGCCGGCTGTCGTGCTGGGCCGGAACCTCCGCCCAGATCTCCGGCCGGGAAATGCGATCTATTGTGATTTGCAGACTGGCATCGGCCTGGCAGACGCCCCCGGCTTGGACGAACGGCTGGAATTGGTGGGCACAGCCGCCATCGATCGTCTGACGGCCAAGATCCAACGTTTTGAAAAGGGACCGAGCGATTGTGCTCAAACCCTGCTGATCCGTGGCCTCTGGCGGGAATTGGCTGTGATCGAAGCCGCCTGACCGAAGTAGGGCCGGTCTCCGACCGGCCGCCTTAAAACTGTCGGGAATTGGCTTTGATCGAAGCCGCCTGACCGGTGGCGAAATGCACGCAGCCCGACCGGCATCCGGATCAAGCCGGCTCGATCTCCAACAGGGCCACCCCAGGGCTCTCCATGGTGAAGTGCGCAAGGTTGCGGCCGGCGTCGTTGGTCCATTGGGCGCCGGGACTGGCAGGTTGCAGTTCATTGTTGGCGGCAAGTTCCGCCCGCTGCCCGCGTGAGAGATAATCCGGCGCACCCAGTTCCCGCCATTGCGTGAGCACATTGTTGTCGTGGTGATCGATCCGGTACACCGCCCCTGGCCGGCTGCGCGGGGGCAGCACGACTGTCACCGTCAGCGACTGCCGCACCGGTGCATCGTCATGCTGGTACGCATAGACGAGAATCCGGGCCCGACCCTTGGCATCCACGGTGGCGATCGCTCCTACCATCCCACCGGGCGGGATACCCGAAATGATTTTTCTTTCCGTACCGAGCCGCGAGAGCAGTTGGAAGGCGTGATACGCCGGTTTGCGCAGGCCCTGTAGATTCATCAGTCCGTACCCGCCATGGAAAGCTTCGCGGCCATAGCCGACCTGGTCGTAGATGTCGCTCAGACACCAATACGCAAATGCCTCCGCTTCCTGTGAAACCTCGCTCAGCAGGCGAACGATGAACGCCGCCTCCGCCGCCGTTTCCCGCCGATGATCGACTCCATGGAAGGAGCGACCCCATTCGTTCCAATGCAATTCTCCGCGGAAGCCGTGCCGCTTCACCTGCGCTCGGACGCCCCGGATCACTTCCATGGCGTAGTCGGGCGACTGATTGGCCGGCGCCGCCGCCTGGTCGGAAAACGGAGCCAACGCTTCACCAATCACGCTGTCGTTGTTGTAGATATGGGCGGTCAGGTAGTCTGGCCGACAATCATACTCTTCCCCATGGGCCAGCAGTTCATCAATCCAGCCAGCCTTGGCACAGGACGGACCGCCGACGCGCAAAGACGCGTCAACACTTTTGATTGCACGATACGTCACCTCCCAAAGCTTGAGAAACTGCGCCTGATCCCCGCCCCAGAACCAACCGTGGAGGTTCGGTTCGTTCCAGACTTCAAAATACCAGCTGCGGACCACTGCCGGGCCATAGCGATCGAGGGCGTGGCGCGTCGCATCCTCTACCAAGGACGACCACTGGTT
This sequence comes from Verrucomicrobiota bacterium, assembly GCA_039797805.1. Lineage (GTDB taxonomy): Bacteria > Verrucomicrobiota > Verrucomicrobiia > Opitutales > Opitutaceae > Lacunisphaera. The sequence continues at coordinate 2,267 of JBDKHE010000627.1, read as the reverse complement.
CCAGTCGTCCGGCGGACTGGTGTGACCTTTGGTCGTGAAAACCGTGGTGGGGCCCGAGGTCATTGCGCTGGGCACAAATGAAGTGGTAACCATCGGCGAAAGCCCGCGCTCGAGCAGCGAATCCATGACATAGTCAACCGTCTGCCAGTTGCTACGAGGCGTGCGCGGCTCCGTCCCCATGAACGAGGCCGGACTGGGCCGGTAAACGCGCATTTCGTCGTCGAACATGCCAACCGCCCGGACATGCTGGATGCCGAGTTCGCGCCGGGCCACCGCCAGATGATCCTGGACATCACGACGCACCAGCCAGCGAAATTGATCGATGTTGGCGACCGACTCCCACGTATGGCGAAACGGAGTACCCGGCTGCGACCACTGCGGAGCAAAGGTCACCCGGTGCGGTGCGATGCGGCGGGAGTCACTGGTCGGGGCGGGCGAACGGGGGTCAGACATGAGCCAGCAGCAAAACATTCCGGCGTGAGGCGGAAACCGCCCGCTCACTCAATCGAATGAGGATGACCCGCTAGGCGGGGCGGTTCACTCAATGCGGTTATCCCGCACGTCGGCCTTGGTCCCGTCCAACAAGGCGATGGCGGGGGTCTGGCCGGGGTGAATGATCCTGTTGCCGCAAATGACGATGGCCTTCAGCTCCGGGGCGCCGAGCGCGATGCCGTGGCCACCCGGTGTCCGGATGACGTTGCCCTCGATGTGGTACCCATCACCACTGATGGCTCCGGCGCGCGAATAGCCGTTGATGCCTCGGCCACCGACCTGCTCGATGAGGTTGCCGATGATCCGGTTGTCACCCAGCCCCAGCAGCACAATTCCATTGCCCGGGCCGTCCCGGATGACGTTGTCCTGCACGAGACCGCCGGTACCTTCGCCAATCTGCAATCCGTTGTCCTGCCAGGGACCGAAGGGCCGCTGTCCGAACTTTTCAATGGTGTTGCCGACGATCTCACAGTCTTTCGTGGCGGAGCCGACCTGCAGTCCCTCGCAACCGGTGTCGTAAGTGCGGTTGCGGAACACCCGCACCCCTTCGATCGTGTGGGCCCAGCGCTTGCCGGCCTCCCCGGCCGGATGCCCGGTGGCGTAGAATGAATTGCCGAGGTACAATCCCTCGCCCTGCGTATGGGTGATGACGCAGTCGCGCACGGTCACCCGGCGCATGACAAAAGCATCCCGCCAGGTACGCGGGTCGTCGGTCGGATCCTGCTTGATCATGATGCCGGCAAAGCCGGAATCCGCCACCTCCAGATGGCTCAGCTCAATCCCCGAGGAAAACCCGGTGACCACCACACTGTTTTGCCCCGACTCGATACGCAATCGTCCGGCGGACGGGTTGGCGGAGTCAACCAGACCCGTAAAGTGAAAGTCCGTACAATCAGCAAAGGCGATCGCGTAGTGATCCTTGCCGCCATTGATTACAAGAGCCCCCGCCGGACGCACCACCACCGTGTTCCGAGGATCACCGCGCAGTCCGGCAATCCTCAGCGGGCCCCGCACGCCAGCGGCGATGAGCACGGTGTCTCCCGGCTCCACTCCGGCTGCGACGGCATCATAGCGCCGGGTCGCCGCTTCGATCAGGTGTGTTTTCGCCGACAGCAAAGCACTCCCGCCCACGGCAACAAGGCCGGCCACAAGGGCAATTCGGCCAGCAGCGATAAAGGAGCGGCAATTCTGGTTGGGAGACATGCCGTGACGCCATCGCATCCCCGACGTCAAGGCAATCGCCTGCATCGGTCACGGCATTCATACGCTTGAGTTGCACCAACCGTGTGAAAAGAGTCCTGTGCCCTACTTTTGCACCGACCCCATGGCTGACTCTTCTTCCCCCGCTTCGCCTTCGGCCGCAACTCCGACCACGAGCGGCGACGTGCGGACCTGGCGAACGGGTACGCTGGTTTATACCGGAGGCGGGCTCGCTGTCCTCTTTTGCTGGCTCCTGGCGGGCGATTTTTCCTGGTCCATCAAGGAAAGGTCCGTGATCTGGGTTGTGCAACTGATGCTCAAGAAATTCGAGGCCTCCGACACCATCGTCGGGACGCTGATCGGCGGCCTGCCTCACGCCATGACTTTCCTCCTGACGCCGATAGTCAGCTACATGTCCGACCGACACCGCGGGCGATGGGGCCGACGGATCCCCTATCTGGCGGTGACGACTCCCTTCGCGAGTCTCGCCATTCTCGGCCTGGCCTTCAGTCCAGAAATCGGGATCAGATTGCACGCGATGCTCGGGACCGGTTCACCGGGACTCAACGACAGCA
>JBDKHE010000626.1:0-8651 GCA_039797805.1 Verrucomicrobiota bacterium | reverse complement strand
GGAATAAGGTGCCTCGTCTTCCTGATGGCAGAGCGACCGGCAGTCTGCCGGCACGCCCATTCTTCGGGATAATCTGATCCGGCTTTTCGCTCGCAGCTGCCTCGTGGTCGCCTGTCTGCATGGGTCTCGGTCCGTTCACGCCCACTCCTCCTATGCAAAAAACCAAAAAATCCGTGGCCAAGCGCTTCAAGCTGACGGCCACCGGCAAACTCATGCGTCGCACACCCGGCTTCCGCCACTTGCTCTCGGCCAAAAGCACCAAGGCCAAGCGCCGGGCGTCGCGCGACAAACTCGTCGCCCCGGGCCACGCCGCGCCCCTGAAGCGCTGCCTGCCCTTCGGCCTTCGTTGATTGATGGCCGACCTGACTCCCATGAACCCGGCCCCCCTTCCTTCCCCGCCACTCGACCTGACGGTGAGGATCGGGTGCAGTCTCTCCTACGAAGTCACGGGCACGGCTTCACTCCTGCTCAACCTGCAGCCACTGCCTGACCGCAAGCATGCGGTCATTTTCCAGGCCCTCACCTTGGGCGACAGGCTGCCGGCCCGGGAATTCACCGACAGCCACGGCAACCGCGTGTGGCAGGTGCGGCTGGCCCCGGGCCTCAACAGTTTCCGCCACGACGCCATTCTCGCGCTCTCCTCGCGGCCCGACAACCAGGACCTCCCCACGCACGCGGTCCCGTCGGCGCCGGATCAGTTGCCACCCGAGGTGCTGCGCTACAGCCTGCCGAGCCGGTATTGCGACTCCGACAAGCTGACCAATTTTGCCTGGAAACAATTCGGCCACATCGAACACGGCTTGCCGCGCGTGAACGCGATCAGCCAGTGGCTGCACGACAACATCGAGTATCGCTACCTCTCCGGCCGGCCCGATCTGTCAGCCTGGGATGTGTTGCAACGCGGCTACGGCGTCTGCCGGGATTTCGCCCATCTCGTGGTGGCGCTCAACCGCACGTTCAATCTCCCGGCCCGCTATGTGACGGGCCACCTGCCAGACATCGGTTTTCCTGATCCGGAGAACCACATGGATTTCCACGCCTACGCCGAGGTGTATGTCGGCGGCCACTGGTACACGAGCGACGCCCGCTTTCATGTGCCCCGCATCGGCCGGATCAAAATCTCCGCCGGACAGGACGCCGTCGACGGCGCGTTCTCGACCATTTTTGGCGGGGCAACGCTTACCTATTTCCAGGTCTGGGCCTACCAAATTGCCCGCGGCACGGTCGGAGTCGGCGATCCTCTCGATTTCACCCAACGGTTGGACAACCGCACCTTCGTCCAGACGGAAACGCCGTACTGACGGAATTGCGGCCCAGGAGCTACGCGAACGGATCGTGGCAAGGCCGCGGGTCCCATCGCCGTAGGGTCAGACTTCAGCGCACCGCGGAATCCGCATCCAGCCTGAGAGCCTCGGATGCGGGCTGCCGCGAATCACCGCCTTGCGCCCGCGCCGGCCGGGCCCCACGCTGCCGCCATGCCCGATTATCGCGCCTACTGCCAGCCGGCCGAATCCGCCCCGACCGAGATTCGTCTGTCTCCGGAAGAGAGTCACCACCTCGTCACGGTGAACCGTTGCAGCCGGGGTGATCCGGTGGTGGTGTTTGATGGTCACGGTCGCGAGTGGCTGACCGAATGCGTGGATGCCAGCCGCAGCGCCACCATTCTGCACGTCAAAGAGGCCTGTCCGGCGACCGCACGCACCTTCTCCGTCGCACTGGCCCAGGCCCTGCCGAAGGGCTCGACGATGGATGACATCATTCGCCAAGCCACCGAGATCGGGGCCGCGAGCATTTTGCCCCTGATCAGCGAGCGCACGCAGGTTCACCTCGACGCTGATCGCGCCGATAAGAAAATCGAAAAATGGCGCGCCACCGCCATCGAGGCCGCAAAGCAATGCGGCAATCCCTGGCTGCCAGAGATCAGCCCGATCCGAAAGTTCGACGAGTTCCTCGCCGAACCCAAAACCCACGAACTCCGGCTCATCGCCAGCCTTCATGCCGGCACGACCACCTTGAAATCCGCCCTCGCGACCTTTGCCCACACCCATGGTCACGCCCCCCGGACCGCCCTGTGGCTGGTCGGACCGGAAGGTGATTTTTCCCCGATAGAGATGACGGCGGCGATCACGGCCGGGTTTGTTCCCGTGACGCTCGGTCCCTTGGTGCTGCGTAGTGATACGGCCGCGATCTATGCCTTGAGCATCTTAAGCAACGCGTTGGCAGAGAAATAGATTCTGGCATATCCAGTACCGGCCGCCGGCGGCTCCGCCTTCATATTACGCCCGCTGTGCCGATAGAGGGACAAACAAGCCCCGTCATGCACGTTTTGCGTATTACCCTGCTCTCAATCGTCATGGGATGTTCCCTCGTCCCGACCTACGCCGCACCCCAGAAGATTGGCGTGTTGCTCAAAGGGAAAACCAGTTTCTGGAGCACCGTGGAAAAGGGCGCCAAGGAAGCCGGGGAGTCCCTCGGCGTGGAAGTCATTGTCAAATACCCTCCGTCAGAATCTGACATCAGCGCCCAGATCCAGCTGCTGAACGCTCTGGCCGCGCAGGATGTCGGCTGCATTTTGCTGGCTCCCGCGAATGCCGAAAGCCTCGTCAAACCCGTGGAGGCTCTCGTCGCCCGGGGCATCAAGGTCATCCTGCTCGACTCACCCCTCAACAGTGAGGTGACCAGCGCCTTCATCGGCATCGACCACAAGGCCGCCGGCACGGCTGCGGGCGAACTTCTGGCCAGTCTCGTTGGTCCCACCGACGAGATCTGTCTGTTCCGTCACGCTCAGGGCAACCTGGTCACCGGCGCCCGGGAAGACAGCGCGCTGGCGGCATTGCGCACGGCTCATCCGAATCTGACCGTGTTTGGGGACGTTTATGCCGGCAACGCCAAGGAGACCCAGAAGGAGCGCGCCAGTTACCTGCTGAGCAAACATCCCGAGGCCGCCGCCGTCCTGGCGTCCAGCACGCCCGCCACCATGGCCATGTTGCAGGTGCTCTCCAGCCAACCGAAACCCGGTGCAATCAAATTGGTTGGCTTTGGCTACAATCTGAATCCCGAGGTCGCGACGGCCATCGACCAGGGTATCATGCACGGTTGGATCGCCCAGCTGCCCAAGGAACTGGGCCGGATCGGTCTCGAGCAGGCCGTGGCGCTCTTGAACGGGAAACCTGTGGCGAAGCTAATCCCCGCGCACTTTCTGGTCATCAGCAAAGCGAACCTGCACACGCCGGAAGTGCAGGCGTTGTTGAGCCTCGATTAACCTGGTTCAGGCGCGGACCGCCTTCCACACCGCCACGCAGGTCGCGATCAGGGCCGGCAGTTCGGCGAGCGGCACCATGTTCGGGCCGTCGGAAATCGCATTGGCCGGATCGGGGTGCGTCTCGATAAAGAGACCGTCGGCCCCGGCGCCCAGCGCGGCCTTGGCCAGCGGCGGCACGAATTCGCGTTTGCCGCTGCTCTTGCCGCCACCCGCTCCGGGCAGCTGCACGCTGTGCGTGGCATCAAAGATCGCCGGGTAGCCCAGCGCCTTCATCAGGGCGAAGCTGCGCATGTCGACGACCAGATTCTGGTAGCCGAAGGTGGTGCCGCGTTCGGTCTGCCAGATTTCGGCGGCCTTACCCTGCTTGAGCTTGCTGACGACAAACTCCATTTCCTGCGGAGAGAGAAACTGACCCTTCTTCACGTTGACGACGGCGCCGGTCTTGGCGGCGGCGAGCAAGAGATCTGTCTGCCGGCACATGAAGGCCGGAATCTGCAGCACGTCACACACCTTCGCCACGGGCGCCGCCTGCTGCCGCTCGTGGATATCGGTCAGCACGGGAAACCCATAGTCCTTTTTCATCAGCGCCAACAACCGGAGCCCTTCCTTCAGCCCGGTGCCGCGGCCACCGAGCGAGGTGCGGTTGGCTTTGTCGAAGGAGCCTTTGAAGACGATGTTCAGTTCGCGGTGCTTCCGTCCCAGCTTGGTCAGAACTTCGGCCACGGACCGGCAGACGGTTTCGTTTTCCAACGAGCACGGACCGGCGATCAGGAGGAGCTTTTTCGGGTCGAAGAGCATGGGATATGGGAGCGTCGGTTTGGGCGGGCAAGGCGTCCTCGACGGGCCGTCGCGCAGAACGGCTCAACCGAAGGACTCGCCCTACCCTTTCTTTTTCTGTCGCTTGATGGCCGCGGCGATGAACGAGGCAAAGAGCGGGTGCGCCTTGTTGGGCTTTGACTGGAACTCCGGGTGACACTGCACACCAAGGTACCACGGGTGGTCCTTGGCCTTGAGTTCGGTGATCTCGACCAGCCCGCGCTTGGGATTCCAGCCGGAGATAACCATGCCCTTCTTTTCCAGGCGCTCGATGTAGTCGTTGTTCACCTCGTAGCGGTGACGGTGACGCTCGGTGACGGTCTCGGTGCCGTAGGCGCGACGGGCCAGCGTGCCGGCCTTGAGCTGACAGGCGTAGGCGCCGAGACGCATGGTGCCGCCCTTTTGCACCACGTTGCGCTGTTCGTCCATGAGCGCGATGACCGGCTCGCTCGTCTGGGGATCAAACTCCATGGAGTTGGCTTTCTTGAGGCCCAGGACATTGCGGGCATATTCGATGACCGCCACCTGCATGCCGAGGCAAAGGCCATAGTAAGGCACCTTGTTTTTCCGCGCAAAACTGGCCGCGGCGATCTTGCCCTCTATGCCGCGATCGCCAAAGCCACCGGGCACCAGATTGCCATCCAGCTTCTTCAGCTGCGCCAGTCCGGCCGCCGTCTCCAGCTCCTCGGCGTCGACGCGCACGATGTTCACCTTGGCGTGATTCGCGATGCCGGCGTGGGCCAGGGACTCGTAGACGGACTTGTAGGCGTCCTGCAGCTCGATGTATTTGCCGACGACGCCGATGTTCACGATGTGCTTCGGCGACTTGATGCGGTGGACGATGTCCTCCCAGATGTTCTTCGGGTTGGGCCGGGCCTTGACCCCCAGCAGCTCGCAGACGTGCTGGTCCATGCCCTGTTTCTGCAGCATGAGGGGCAGCTCATAGATGGAGGACTGGACGTCCTCGGCGGCGAACACGGCCTTCACCGGCACGTTGCAGAACATGGAAAGCTTCTCGCGCATCTCGATCGTGAGCGGCTTCTCGCAGCGGCAGACGAGCAGGTGCGGCTGGATGCCGATCTCGCGGAGCTTGGCCACGCTCTGCTGGGTCGGCTTGGTCTTCAGCTCGCCCGCGGCGCTGACAAACGGCACCAGCGTGACGTGGATGAAGACGCAATCCTTGGGACCGACCTCGAGCGCGAACTGGCGCAGCGCCTCGAGAAACGGCAAGCCTTCGATATCGCCAGTGGTGCCGCCGATCTCGGTGATCAGGACATCGACCCCTTTGCCGCCCTTGTGGATACGTTCCTTGATCTCATTGGTGACGTGCGGGATCACCTGCACCGTCTTGCCCAGGTAATCGCCCCGACGCTCCTTGGCGATGACCGCCTCATACACCTGGCCGGAGGAAAGACTGTTGGCCCGGGAGAGCCGGCCGGACGTGAACCGCTCGTAGTGACCCAGGTCGAGATCGGTCTCGGCCCCGTCATCCAGGACGTACACTTCGCCGTGCTGGAACGGGCTCATGGTGCCCGGATCCACGTTCAAGTAAGGGTCGAACTTCTGGATGCGGACCGTGAGGCCGCGCATCTCGAGCAGGGCGCCGAGCGCACCCGCCGTGAGCCCTTTGCCCAAAGAAGAAACCACCCCGCCGGTGACGAAAATATACTTCATCACCGAAGGGTAAAAGCCGCCGTCTTCCCATACACAAGAAAAAGGTGGCCGAAGGTCGCTTTCCCCTCGGGAAATCGCGTGAAATGAATTGCTGCCACCCGGGCCCGTCTCATCCTCCGACCGTGCAGTCCAAACCTTCCTTACTGGCCTGGATCACCTGCGACGGGGTCCATATCGACCCGTCGTCCGGCAAACACACCATTCTGGGTGTATTTTCCAACATCAAGGCCCATGCTTTCCCGGTGATCCATCCCTACATGGTCTGGTTTCTGACGATCACCGACGTGCAGCCCGGGCAACACAGGATCAAGATGCTCATGGGCCTCGATCCCACGAACCCGACCGAGTTGCTCAACCGCGAGTTTGAGTCCCAGAGCCCGCTCCACCGCATCAATCTGATCAACGAGCTGCGCAACCTGCGGTTCGACCAACCCGGCGAATACTCCATTCTGATCGAGGTCGACGACGAGCCCCTGCTGGCCACCAACCTGACCGTGACCTGACCCTGGATTCCGGCCGCTAATCTCTCCCGATCGCGCGCTAATACCGCACCCTTCCGGTCCGGCTGCATGGCCGACAATGACGGCAATTAGTGGTTTCCCTTCGCCGCTCTCTTCGTTTTCTTTCCGTTCTTCATGTCCTCCCCCACCTTTGAACTCCTCGGCATCGGCAACCCCATCATGGACATCATCGCCCAGGTGGATGATGACTTTCTGCGCCAGCACGTCGCCGGGGAAAAGGGCGGCATGGTCTTGGTCGACGATGCCGACATTGCCCGGTTGCTGACCAAGCTCGGCAGTGCGGTGGCGATGGCCCCGGGCGGTTCCGCCGCCAATGCCGTGCTCGGCGCGACCAAGCTCGGCCTGCGCACCACCTACGTCGGCAAGACAGGCGGCGACAAGACCGCCGAGGATTACCGCGCCAATTTCATCGCCGCCGGCGGGGATGGCGGACGCTTCAAACGCACCAACCTGCCCAACGGACGTTGTCTTTCCATGGTCACGCCCGATGGCCAGCGCACGATGCGCACCCACCTCGGGGCCGCCATGACGCTGAGTCCGGATGAAATCACCGTGGAAGATTTCCGGGGTGCCCGGCACGCCCACATCGAAGGCTACCTGCTGTTCAATCCGGCTCTTGCCGACAAGGTGGCCCGCACCGCCCGCGCCGCCGGCTGCAGCCTCAGCCTGGAACTTTCTTCCTTCGAGGTGGTGAACGTCGCCCGCGACTGGATTTTGGGCCAGCTGAAAGAAGGCGTGCAGATCGTTTTCGCCAATGAGGACGAAGCCCGGGCCCTGTTCCAGACCGAGGCCCCTTATGAGGAATACGCCCGGCGCCTGGCCGCCTTTGGGGGCATCGCCGCCGTCAAGATCGGCAAGGATGGCGCCTGGGTGGCCCAAGGGTCCGACCTGCATCGCATCGCGCCGGTCAAGGTCGACCGGGTGGCCGACACCACCGGCGCCGGTGACGCCTGGGCGGCCGGCTTCCTCCACGCCCATTTGCGCGGCAAATCCCCCGCCGTCGCCGGCGCCTTGGGTTCGGCCCTGGGAGCCGAATGCGTGCAGCATTTCGGTGCCGCGATCCCCGACACCAGCTGGGTGCGTCTGCGGGCCATCGCAGACTCGCTGCACTGAGTTCAGGCGCTCCCCGCGACCGTCCCGCCCCAAACGGAAAGAACGGTGCCGCCGGCGGACGGACCGACCGGCAATAGCCTCGCCAAGCGGATCGCACAGCCCAAAATCGCGGCGACCTTGGAACCAACCCGCAAAAGCGGGTTCCAAGCCTTACCCCATGAAACCGGCTGGAATCCTCCTGTTGCTACCCGCCGGGGTGTTGGCGGCCGTAGCCGTGGCGCAAACGTCCACGGGACTGGTCTCGCGTGAAATCAAGGAGCACATCAAGGCAGGCCTTCCGAGTTTCCAACCCGCGTCCTCCAAGGACGATGAGTCCACCACAGGCTGGACCCAGCGGAATGATCCCAATGTCCTGAATCTGCCCAAACTCACCGTGCGGGAAAAACGCTTCCCCCGGGACGCCGAAGACCACCTCATGAGCAAGCGGGACTTCAAGCGCAAGATGGAGAACCTCTACCTCGATTCGCTCGCCAAAGAGGGTCCGCTCAATGTGCTGCTCAACAGCTTCACCATCCCCATTCTCAGTCCGTCAAAGGCCGACCGCGGCCGGGCGCTTTACCAGAGACAGGAACTCGACCGCTTGCGCGAGGTCAACGATCTGAGCCGCGCGGTCTCGCCCGAAGCCGCCAGCCGCTTTGAGCGCGAACTCGACAACACCCACACCACGCGACCAGCCGGCATCCCGATCCGCCACTGACCTGATTTTTCACTCGATAGATCGCCCTCTCTGGTTTCCTTTGATTCTCATGACACGCCCGGCCCAACTCGGACTCCTCTGCCTCGCCTTGACCGTGATCGGGCGGGCCGATGAGCCCGCCGCGCCACCCGCGACCACCCCGCCGGCCGCGGCCGCCACCACCGAGCCGACCGTCCGGGATCAACTCGCCGCCACCCTCCCGAAATACTCCCCACCTGCGCCCGAACCCAAGCCGGCGGACAAACCAGCCGATCCCGATGTCTTAGAATTGCCCAAGATGGTGGTGAAACAGAAACCCCGCCCGCGCCTGACCCCGGATGTGGTCATGACGAGGCAGGGACTAGGCGATCAGCTGGCCAAACAGAAATTCAGCGAGCTGGACCGCGTGCTCAACAAATTCACGTTGCCCCTCTTCGGAACCGGCATGGCCGAACGCGCCTTGGAAGACTACGAGCGCGAGAAAAAACAGCAGCTCAACCAGGACGTCCTCACCATTTCCAAGGCCCTCGAAACCTCCGATCCCTCCGAAGCCAAGGCGCTGCGCGAAGCCGCGGCCAAGCCTTAGCCG
>JBDKHE010000625.1:0-3645 GCA_039797805.1 Verrucomicrobiota bacterium | reverse complement strand
TCACCCATGTCCCGATTGAGTGTGGTGTAGTCCTGTAGCGTGAGGTTCTCAATCTTGAGACCGGCCGAGAAGACAAAGGGAGCTTCTGCCTCGTCTTTGGGCGTGAGTGGATGGAGCGACTGCGGCGCTGAGCCTGAGTGATCGCCACCAAGAATTGTCGCGAGGAGGAAAAGCCCCACAGCGCAACAGCCGCACACGAGTCCGGCAATGACCCGGGCAGGCATCTCTTTTTTTCTGAATATCCAATAACCGACAACGACGCCGAAAAGAAACAGAGGGATACCGATAGAGGCCATGATCTCGATTTATGGCGAAAAATGAGTTTCAGACAAGGCGTCTAAGGATGCTGGTTTTGGATCGTCTCCTTTGTTGAATCCTTGAAGTTCACCATAAGGGAAGTATGCGAACCAATCGGCAGGTCATCCTCTTTGCGGCGGTCAGCGTCTTGCTAGCCATCGCCGCGGTCTGGTGGCGTTGGACGTATCGTCCGCCCCCCAGTTGGTATTTCCCGCGTCACCCCTTTGGCGTTTTGGTGGGGCTTTTGGGTTTTGGCATGCTGGCGGGTTTTGGGGCGGTCCTGCCCAGAAGCCGCAAGGGGCGCTGGCTGCTTCAAGCCATGGCGGGGCTTTCCCTGGGGGCTCTCGCCGCTCTCCCGGTCAATCCGGAGCTGTTTGAGCCGGTGCCGGTACCCCATCACCTCATCAATGGACCCATTCCCGGGAAACCGCGGGAAGAGCATTTGATCAGGGTTTGCGCCAAGCCCGCGATCGAGAAGCGGACCATCTATCCTTACTCCGAGGATGACTTTGAAATGTTGGTGTTGCGACCGGTCCGGGGAGAGGTCGTGGAAGTCCTGTGCGGTCGGACCTTTTCGCCCTGGTATGATTCGTTGCCTCAAGGCAAGGAGCTGACGTTTACGGTTTGGCAGACTAAGCGCGTCGGGTGGCATACCGATGACGACAAGGAAGAGTCGGTCACCTGGGAGAGCCGCATCGAGACGATTCAGGACGGGGACCGGATGATCTACGATGCAAGGATTTGCCCGCTGCATCATATAAAAATGGAGCGAGTCGAGGTACCTATTGTGTACGGATTGCCTTCCCCCGATTTTTTTGAGGCCGCCGCGGCGTTTTCAGGCGGTCCCGGTTTTATCGAAGGAGGTTGTGTGTCAGACGGCAAGGAGCACACGGAGATGGCCTATCGCTGTCCCACGTGTGCCGCCGCCTACCAAAAGTGGCGCAACGCCCTGCTCGATCGCACGCCGGTGGTGGATCCCGCCTCCGCATCATCGCCCAGTGCGGCTAACTCAAAACCATAACCATCAACCCATTCATGCCCCCTCCCCAAACTTTGGTGTAGACCCGTTCTTTAGCCCGCCTACGCCCGTTGGGCTTCGGCGCGGCAGCCTTCGCCATGACGCAGTGCACGTGCTGCCATATGGCCTGCTGGCTCGCCGAGCCGTAGCTCGAAGAGCGAAGGCTGGTGGACGCTACTGGACTCGAACCAGTGACCCCCTGCGTGTGAAGCAGGTGCTCCTTACTCGGAAAGTCCAAAACCAATTGACGTAAAATTGCCGTACGCGTCGTCCCGGGTGCCCACCATGACCAACCAGGACGATATCACCGTTCTGACCCCGGCCCGCTGGAACCCGTCGTAACCGTCACCACTCTGACGGCTCTACCCAGAATCGTCCCCATTACGACCTGTCTACGAGGTCCTCGGTCGGACGCTTACCCTATTGGCTGCGGAGTTCATGAAGCAACGACTATGCACGCAAGAGTCGCTGGTGAGTGATCGTGTCAGATTGGTTACCAATACGACGTGGCCTGCGTCGTAGCTACGGGATATACGGTCCGCTCAAATTCCTCCGCCGGCCACAAGTGGGTGGGTCAATTTTATCTGCTCGCAGGTGGGTCAAAGATAACTGCTCGTTTTCAAGCAGGCGCCACTGACTCACTCCTCACCAACCCCCAACCCAAGGCCTAATCACCCAGAACTCCCCCCTTTTTTGTCCGGGGTGGGTCAATTTACAGTAAGCGCCGTTCCGGATGCCTCCTTGACGGGGTCGTAGCTATGAGAGCTACGCCGGAGCTGGTCTCGTAACTACGAGAGCTACGAAGCGCTGGCTGGACGCCAGGTGGCGGGTAACAGCGGGGTGAGATCGTCTTGGTTGGTCATCGCCGGGAGGCGGGCGAGCACGTCCTTGAGGTACGCGTGGGGATCGAGGCCGCGGCGCTGGGCCGAGACGATGAGCGAGTAGAGCACGGCGGCGCGGTCGCCGGCGTCGGGATGACCGATAAACAGCCAGTTCTTCGCGCCGAGCTTGCTCGGGCGGATGGCGTTTTCCACGGCGTTGGTGTCCAGCTTGGTGTGGCTGTATTGCAGATGCGCGGTCAGGGGAGCCCAATGGCCGAGGAGATAGGTGCAGGCCTGGCCCAACCCGGACCGGGGCAACACCGGTCCGGCCAGCAACTCCTGGGCGAGGGCCTTGAGGTCGGCCAACGGCCGGGCAAAATGCTCCTGCCGAAGCACGGCGCGCCGGTCGCCCACCTGCTCTTCGTCCCATTGGGTCTCGCACCGATAGAGTTCGGCGATCAGCCCGAGCGCCCGCGTGGCGTCGGCGGGGCGTTCGGCGGTGGCTTCAAAAAACTTCCGGCGGGCATGCGCCCAGCAACCGACCCACACGACCTTCGGGTGCGCACTCGTGTAGTCCGGATAGGCGGCGTAACCATCCGACTGGAGCACGCCCTCATAGTCGCCGAGCAGGCGTTCGGCTTCCGCGTGTTTGCGGGACAGGCGCCACTCGAAGACGACATCGTCCTCGGGTCGGCTCAAGCCCCAGAGGTAACCGGTGGTGGTTTTGCCGTCGCGCAGATCGGGATCGTTGCATTTGACCGGGGTTTCATCGGCCTGCACGTAGCCGCTTTTGAGCAGATCTTGCTTCATCCGTTTAACCAACGGTTCGAGCAGCGCGGTGGCCGCTCCCACCCAGTCGCAGAGGTTTTGCCGGGAGATCGGCGCGCCCCAGCGGGCCAGCATCTTCTCCTGGCGATAAAGCGGCAAGTGGTCGGCATACTTGGCCGTGAGCGCCCAGGCGATCAGTCCGGCCGAGGCAAAGCCGCCGGGCACCACGCGGACGGGTGCCGGGGCCAGCAGCGGAGCGCGGTTGCGGTCCAGCCGGTGCCGATACTTCGGCCGCACGATCTCGCGCTTGAAGAGTTTGGGCGGGATCACGTCGACCTCGAAGGTCCGCTCCTCGCCGATCTTTTCGTAGAGCACGGGATCGGCCTGCACGGCGGCGGGCTCGATCACGATCGTCTCCTGCACCGGCAGATGCGCGAAGCTCTGCGCGGGCAACGTGCGCTTCGGCACCGGCCCGGCCGGGCGTTCGTAGCTGATCAGCTCGACCGGCTGCTCCGGGGCGGCGGCGAGCTTTTCCAGTTCGCCGAGTTTGAGGACCAGTTGTGCCCGGTCCAGCTTCTCGCTCTGGCCACCGCCGAAGAGCTTTTGCTTCAGCCACTCGATCTGCCGACGCAGCACCGCGATCTCCTGCTTCAGCAGGGTCACTTCATCGGGGCTGATGGCGGTCGCGTTCACGCGTGCGCTCAGAGCAGCTCACGCGCCAAAAGTTCCCCCGAGAAAAAC
>JBDKHE010000624.1:0-3662 GCA_039797805.1 Verrucomicrobiota bacterium | reverse complement strand
TTCGCCGGGAGTCCGGCCGTCATCGGCAAGACCGTGGACCTAAACCGGCATGCTTTCACGATCATTGGCGTGGTCCCGGCTGCCTTTCAGGGAGACACGGTCGCGCTGAACTGTGACTTCTGGGCCCCGACCATGATGCACCGGGAAGTCGCTTACTCGGGCATCGATGCAAACCAGGTCCTCGAGCGTTACGCCCGCTGGCATCACACCTACGCCCGCCTGCAGCCCGGCGTGAGCGTGTCCCGGGCACGGTCGGCCCTTGCGACGCTTTCCTTCCACCTGGAACAGACCTACCCCGACACCAACCGGGACATCCGCCTGCACGTGGCGCCGATCTGGCAGGCCACCTACGGGGCCCAGAATGTTTTCCGACCGGTGCTGGGGTTGCTGCTGGCGGCCAGCCTCGGGTTGTTGCTCATCGTCACCGCCAACGTGGCCAGCCTGCTCCTCGCTCGCGCCGCAGTGCGCCAGCGCGAGATCGCCATCCGGCTCGCCGTGGGCGCCAGTCGCACCCGTCTGGTTCGCCAATTGCTGACCGAGAGCATTCTGCTCGCCGTGCTGGGCGGGCTCGCCGGCATTTTGCTGGCCCACTGGCTCGTGGGTTTCGTCACGGTCTTTACGCCGCCGACCCCGCACCTGCCGATCCACGTCGTCTTGGCGGTCACTTGGCACAATCTCGCCATCTCGATGCTCCTCACCCTGGGGGCCGGGGCCATCTTTGGGCTCGCTCCGGCGCTCCAATCCATCCGCACCCCGCTCACGGACGCCCTCAAGGACGGTGGTCGCGCGGCCACCGCCGGTGCTGCTCACCACCGGGCCCGCAATCTTCTCGTCATCGCCGAGGTCGCCCTCGCCGTCGCGCTCCTGATCGGAGCCGGCCTCCTGTTCAAAGGCCTCCGCCAGGCCCAGCATGTTGACCCGGGTCTTGATCCTCAGGGCGTGCTGATCGCGGGCTTGCGCGTCGGCATGAACGGCTACACCCGGGACACCGCCCCGGAGTTTTACCGCCAGCTCTGCCAACGGGTCGCCGCCCTGCCCGGCGTGGAAGCCGTTGGCCTCGCCAACTGGTTTCCGCTTGGGTTTGAGGACACCGGTACCGGCAACGTCGAGATACCGGGCCGCCCCACCCGCACCGGCGAACAGCTCAACTTCCGCCTCGCCATCGTCTCGCCCGGCTATTTCCCCGCCATGGGCATCCCGCTGGTCGCCGGCCGGGAATTTGACGAGCGCGATGACCCCAAGGCCCGTCCGGTCGTCATCGTCAACGAAACCCTCGCCCAACGCTTCTGGCCCGGCCAGGACGCCGTCGGCCGCACCATCAAGATCAACGGACGCGAGAAAACCATCATCGGCATTGCAAAGGCCGGAAAATACCGGGCGCTCAACGACGCTCCCGAGTGCTTCTACTACCTGCCCAACGACCAGGCGCGGTGGGCCCTCGACCTCGGGTTGTGCGTGCGCACCACTGCCGGGGCCGCCGATGGCATCGAGACCTTCACGCGGCGGCTTCAGCAGGAAATCCATGCACTCGATCCCAATGTCACGATCTGGGTGACGCTCCCGCTCACCCGGTACGTGGAGGCCGCCGCCATGACCCAGCGACTGGCGTCCAGCCTCCTCGCCTGCCTCAGCGCGGTGGCGCTCCTTCTCGCCGCCATGGGGGTTTATGCGGTGATGGCCTATGCCGTCAGCCAGCGCACCCAGGAATTCGGGGTGCGCATGGCCCTCGGAGCCAGCCGCGCCAACTGGTCTGGCAGGTCACCCGCCAGGGCCTCGTGCTTGCTTCCACCGGGGCAGGCATCGGGATTGTCCTCGCACTGGGACTCACGCGCTTGCTGGCCAATTTCCTGTACGGCGTCAGCCCGTTTGATCCCACGACCTTTGTCGGCGTCCCGCTCCTCCTCGGCCTCGTCGCCCTCCTCGCCTGCTGGCTGCCCGCCCGACGCGCCACCAAGGTGGATCCGATGACCGCCTTGCGCGCGGAATAGCGCGCAAGGCGAGGTAACAAGTTTCAAGGATCAAGTAACAAGATCTCGAACCCATGACCTTCTAATTCTTTCTGATACTTGTCACTTGATACATGTTACTTCCCCCATGCGCCTGCTCCCCACTCTCACTCTCACTTTCACTCTGGCCCTTCCGCTCGCCTCCGCGCCCCGCCACGCAATTCTCCTCCATGAAGCCGCCGCGGCGGCAAAGGCCGGCGACCAAACCACCGCGCTCACCAGGCTCGAGGAAGCGGCCCGGCTCAGGCCCGACTACCCGCGCATCCAGATCAACCTCGCGCGCCTCAACACCGCCCTCGGGCAGACCGACGCCGCGATCGCCGCGCTGCAGCGACTCGCGGACATGGGACTGCAGATGAATATCGCCGCCGATCCCGCGTATGCCGCGCTGAAGGACCTCACCGCTTTTCAGGCCATTGCCGACCGTCTCGCCGCGGGTCCGGGCCCCCTGGCCATGCGTGATGAAGCCGCCTTCGGCTTCACCGACGTCACCGGGATCATTGAGAGCTGTCTCATCGACCCTGAAACGCTCACGTGGTACTGCAGCGACGTCCGCAACCGTTGCATCTGGGTCCGCGACATCAGCTCGGGCGTAGGCCTGCTCAAAAAGTTCACCCATGACGAGGACGCGCTCGACGGCGTCTTCAAGATCGCGTTTTCCGCAGACCGGAAGACCCTTTGGGCAACCACTGCGACGGTCGGCGTCATGACCGGCCCCGACGCCGAAGACGGGAAACGCTCGTCCCTCGTGGCCATTGATCCCGCCACGGGGCGCGTCCGCCAGCGCTATCCCGCACCGGCCGACGGACGCAAGCACCTGCTCGGCGACTTTGCCATCGCCGCCGATGGTGCGATCTACGCCAGCGACTCGATGTCGCCGGCCATTTGGCGACTCTCAGCCGGAGGCACCGCCCTCGAGCCCTGGCTGGAGAGCGACGAATTCCTGAGCCTGCAAGGCATCGCCTTGGATTCGGCCGGGCACAACCTCTACGTCGCCGACTACGCCAACGGCATCTGGCGCATCGCCACCGACACCAAGAAGCCCGCGCTGCTCTCCGCCCCCGCCAACGCCACCTTCTTCGGCATCGACGGCCTCTATTCCGTCCCGGGCGGACTGCTCGCCGTGCAAAACGGCGTGAACCCGCAGCGCGTCCTCCGGATTGATCTTTCCGATGTAGGGTCGTCCCTTGGGACGACCTCAGCTGAGCGGTCGGGCCAAGGCCCGACCCTACAAATGAAGCCACCACCTGTCCGCACCGTCGCCCAAGGACGCCCCGCCATGACCGATCTCGCCCTCGGCCAGGTCTTCAACGGCCGTTTCCATTTCGTCGGCAACAGCGGCTGGGCCCTCTTCGATCCCCCACCCGCCACGCCCCCCGCACCCCGCACCGTCACGATCTACTCCATCGGAATCGATTAGCGCCCTCAGCGCCCCCTTCTTCCCATAGCGCACCCCATCACTCGGTCTCAAAATCCCCTCTAGAAACAGAGCCGAGACCGTGAGCTCAGCCGAACGTGTGCCCGCCAGGGCCGGGGTGTTGGCGAACAACGGTGTGCGCCTCGAGCGTCCCGATTCGCACTACGGCGAATCAGAACGCTTTGAGTTCGGCTTTTTCATTTGTGGCGGGGTGGATTCTCGACAATCATCAGCTCTGA
>JBDKHE010000623.1:0-3165 GCA_039797805.1 Verrucomicrobiota bacterium | reverse complement strand
CGCCGCGACGGCGAGCTGGTCGATCGGCACGACGAGGTGTATTTCGACATGCTCGGCGAAGTGCTGGAGCGACTCATCGACGACGGACGTTGGCGCCTGATCGATGTGAGCGTGATCGACGCCAAGGCTACCCGGCAGCGCCAGGCGGTGCCGGCATGACGCCGGAAACTGAATCCTGCCGGTTCTACGGCTGACCCGTGGGTCCCGCCACGAAGTTTCGCCCATGGGCCATGTGCCCACAGGCCCTCCATCCATGCGGATGGAGGGCCTTTTCTCTATTCCACATAGGAGATTTCAACCATGTCACTGCGATTCAAAGGCTCCGACCTGCGCCCCGTGCTGACCGAGGCCATCGCCAGCCAATGCCGCGTCATCCTGGTCAAGGACCAGGGCGTGTACTTCCTCGCCGAGCAGGGAGAGCGCCGCCCGGATGGGCGTGTGAAGCTGCTGGCCTATGCCGTCGGCTGCAACCCGGATACCGACCCGTTCGACGACTGGTGGGAACTGGCGCGCGCCGAACTGGGCGGCGACGACTTCGGGGAGTACTTCGACCCGAAGGACGGCGTATTCACGCGCATCCTGCACACCGAAGACGACCTGATGCTGTCGGCCACCGCCACACATCTGTCGCTGGAGGTGGTGCCTCCCGCATAGCGCGGCAACCGCCACTCGACTCTCGCAGCCCCCCACACCGGGGGCTTTCTTTTGCGCTGAGCCGGGCTGCGTGGACAAAGGGAAACGCGCGGATGCCAATTGATTGCTGTCGCGCGCGCGAGGCCCGGCCATGCTGACCCCATGCCTGCTGACGCTGTCAGCGACATGCCAGGCAACCATCGGTCTTCGAGGTTGCGGCGCAGTTTCCACTGCGTGACCGAGCCAGCTCGCACCGCATCCATCCGCGAGCGGCCACCAGTCCCTGGTGGCGGATGCTTTCGCCTTATCAACCCACCGCGGGGTTACGCACCTTTCCCCGCATGCGTGGGCTCGGTGTGTCTCCGCTTTTTCCCAATGGAGATTCACCATGAACACCACGTCCAACGAGAAATCGTATTTCGACCTCCACACCTCCGGCATCGGCTACATCCAGCGTGTCCGTGAAGTGCCCGTCAGGGGCGGCCGCCGTGCGCAGCCCTTCCTGGCATGCACCATTGCCGCACTGGTCGGCCCCGCCAGGGACCCCAGCTGCCGCTACTTCGACGTCAAGGTCTCGGGTGCCGAGGCCAAGAAGCTCGTTCAGCGCTACATCGGCGTTGACGATCCCAAGCAGCGCCCGCTGGTGCGCTTCCGCCTCGGCGACCTTTGGGGCGATGCGTACATCCGCGACAAGGGCGAGAACCAGGGCAAGGCCGCTGCGTCCCTCAAGGCGCGCCTGCTCAAGGCCGAGCTGATCGACCGCGCCGAACTTGCTTCGATCGAGCAACACGAGCTGATCACCCGCGGCATCGGCTACCTCAACCGTCCGAAGGACGTCATCCCCAAGGATGGCGATCCGTTTCTGTCTTGCTCCATCGCCGCACTGGCCGGACCTGTCGATGAGCCGGACTATCGGTACTTCGACACGATCGTCGCCACCCCTGAAGCCGAACATCTGGCTCGCCGATGCGTGCAGGCCATCGAAGGGGATCGCAAGGTGTTGATCGCCTTTCGTCTGAACGACATGAAGATCGATCCGTACATCCGCACCAAGGGCGAGCATGCCGGGGAACCGGCCGCAAGTCTGGAATCGACGCTGGTCCACATCGGTCTGATCAAGATCGACGGCACCCAGGTCTATCCGACGAGCCAGGCGAAAGCCGAGGCGCCGCCGGTGGAGGATGCACTCGCGCCCGAAGCCGATAACGCCATCGACACTGCCGCCGACGCCGTTTCCGACCAATCTGCCGAGCCCGCCGAGCGCGAGCCCGAAGGTGAAGTCGAGGAGCAGGAGCCGGCATTGGCTGCTTCGTTCTGATCCGGCACGGCCCCTCAAGGGGCCTTGCCTTTTTCCTAAACGCCCAAGGAGAACCATCATGGCAGCCACATCGGCACCTACGAGATCAGTCTTGCCCATCGTCGTCCCGGGCCAGCTCACGTTGCGGACCATCCGCGGTAAGAACGGCCCGTTCACGGTCGGTCGCCTTTCCACCCCCATCGGCGAGTTCGCGGTCAAAGACGCGGAGCTGGAGCAGTACCCCGAAGGCAAGTACGACGGGGATTTTGTCATTCGCTACATCTTCGCGAAGTCCTATCCGGTCGCGGGCGGCGCGCGGTTTGAAGTCCGCGCCAACCTCGATGGCATGACGCTCAACGGCATCGACAAGCTGAGTCGTGATGAGGCCCGCAGCTTCGCCACCCAGGACGTCGATCCGCTCGATGAAGAGCTGGGGACGCAGCCTGCGGCAACGCCGGCCACGCCCGCCAAAGCGTCCAGGCACGCCAAACCTGCACCCGTGCAGGCGTCCGCTGACCCGCTGGTCGATACCACGCCCTTCGGCGTGGACGCGCCGCCACCCGCCGCCGCCGCTGCTCCTGGCAGCACTGAAGACGGCGACGCCGCGCTGTTCGGCCTGCTGTGGCCGCCGGGCGAGTCCGTGAAGCTGGATTCGACCATCGACCGCCGCACCCTGCGCGCACAAATCGCCCGCTTGGGCGAACTGGGCTACGCGCTGGACTTCAAGACGCAGGAGTGGAGCCGCCAGGCCGAACTGCAATCTGCGTGATCACAGACGCCGCACCTGCGGCGTTCTTCATCCACCCGCCGGGGTTCTCCCCTGCGGGGAGGCCTCCGGCTCAACTATTCCAGGAGGCCTCTCATGGGCTGGTACTTCTCACCCCAATCGCGGTCTGAACTGATCGCGGAACTGATCGCACCGCAAGAGACCGAGCGCGCTAGCGTCAAGGTCATCGCCCACGCGCTGCGCGGCAACGTCCTCTGGTCCGTCGCGGAAGTGACGGCCAAGGTCGAAGGCGTGCATCGTGAACTCGCACCGGGCCAATCCCTGCGCTACATCCGTTGCGATCTGCTTGAACGCAGCGGAGGCCAGTGGGGTTGCAAGCCGCTGGACGAGTCCATGCACCCGTACTACTACTCGTGCCCGCTGTCCTATCTGGACCTCGCACCGGAGCAGTCCGCCGACTGGCGTGCAGGCGTTCGCGCCTACCACGCACGGCGGCGCACACCCACGG
>JBDKHE010000622.1:0-4346 GCA_039797805.1 Verrucomicrobiota bacterium | reverse complement strand
CTCATGGCGAAGTTCTGCTACGGCGCGCTCTTCCCGCCGATGGATTTTGTCATGCTCCCTTGGGTGTATGCCGATTCGCTGCCTCTTCGTGCCGGGTGCTGGTATCAATCTGTGCTCACCTGGGACCGCCCGGCCCGTCAACTCAGGCTCTACGTCAACGGCATGCTCGCCGGCCATAACGACATCATTGCCCACTTCGACGAGCCGAAGGGCCGAATGAACCTGGGTAACCCCTGCATGATGGTGAGCGATTTTATCATTAGCGATGAAGTCTGGAGCGCCTCCCGTGTTGCCCAAGACTACGCCGCTGCCGCCAACGTACTCCCCACCAACGTCGTTGCCGAGGTGCAATCCTGCTGCCTTCCCGTCGAACGCGCCCAGTTGGAAATCACTAGGGGCCCCGATTGGCAGGAGGAGATGGCCCTGTCGTTGACCCGCGAAGAGGATCTGCGTGGCTGGCTGCGGCAGGGTCCCCAGTTCCAAGCGCTACGCCAGCTTAGGACCACCAGCGAAGGATTGCTCATCCAAACCCCGGACGAACTGGCGAAAGACACCCGAACTTACTTGTGGAGCCCCCGCCCATTCGAGGGCGACCTTTGGATCGAGTTCGACTTCCGCCCTGAATCACCACGCGGATTGGCGCTGCTGGTCGCCTGCGCTAGCGGCATCCAACGCGAGGATTTCATTGCCGATCATGGATTACCCAAGGGCGGGGCCATGGGCACGATCATCAGTGATCGCGTACGCAACTACCACTGGGAGTTTTTCCGCCGCGTCGAAGCCATGCGGACTGACTATGAAACCCAGGTCCTAGTGAAAAACACTTGGGAGCACCCTCTGGGATTTGCCGTGATGCCCAGTCTGGGCCAAGGCGAATGGCATCGTCTTCGTTTCGTGAAATCTGGTTCGCGTATCCACGGCTCGTTGGACGACCGCACCGTGTTCGATGTACGGGATGAACCATGGCTCGGCAGCGGTCCAGTTTACAATTTTGGTAGAATCGCGCTTCGCCAAATGTATCACACGACCATGCGTTACCGGAACCTGACCGTCCATACCCGGTAGACTTCTGCGTCGGCATTCTGACGCCACGGGGAGCGCCAGGCGTCGTCCATGTTCAGCCTCTAGCTTTTTTGCCCTATCGCACCCGCTATTATTCTTCTGACCAGGCTGTCACCCCGAGCAAATTACGACCGGCCGCGCAACCACAGCACATGACATTAAAGCATGAAGGAAGTCCCATGAAATGCTTGGGAATACTCGGTGCTGACAATTTTGACGAAACGTCCGTTTATTGCCGCCGCATAGCTGGCGAAATGCGCCACCGCTTCGGCTACGCGGGCGAAGTATGCTTAATGTCACTCACTCTAAATACGCCGGAGCTCGCCGATGCACTCGCCAAGCGAAAATGGACCCGCGTAAGTGAGATTCTGACCCCGGCAGCCAGACACTTGGAATGCCTCGGGGCCAAGGCCATAGTTGCCAGCTCAAGCCGATTGCAACTGGCCGCGGACCAAATGTCACTGGCTACGCCGCTGCTGCCCATGACCGACGCGGTCGGCATCGCGCTGCAAACGCTGCGAATCAGCCGGATCGGTCTGGTCGGCGCCAGTTCGGAATGCGAAGAATGGCATTGGCGCAATAGACTCGCACGTCACGGGGTGCTCGACGTTTTCGTGCCGGTACTCCGGGATCGCGAGCACCTTGCCCACCTGACCGTCGAGGAGTTGCAGCAAGGAATCGTCAATCAAACCACCCGGGCCGACGTTGGGCGCATCGTGTATTCGCTGCGCCAAGCCGGCGCGCGGGCCATTGTGCTGGCCGCGCCTGAACTTGGCCTCGCCCTCTCCCACCTGGATCCGGTTCTGCCGGTCCTTGACGCCACCGAGTTACACGCACTCTCGGCGCTTGATTGGAGCTTGAATTCCGAACCGCCAAGTAAGTCTGCCCCTGTCAAAAAATTAACCCGAGAAAAACGCCCAAGGAATCACGCGACCACCCAAGCCTGACGCCATGTCTCTGTCCTATCATCACCCGATATCTGATGCGCACTTTACGCACCGAAATCGGAGGCCGATTGGATGGAGGAAATTGACTCGTCCGAATCGGCATCCCCATGGGCCAATGGGTCCGCCACCGTGGTTTCCGTCCCACCCTGCCGGCGTCCGGCGGTGCGGGCTCGTGGTTGCTGGGTCTATTGTGACCATCAACGGCCTACGATGTGGTCGGAGCACCACCATGACAATCTGGTCCAAGTTCTGTTTAGCTTCGAACGGGCGGATGGCGTGGCTCGCTGGAGACGCATTGGGGCACGACACTTCTCCGAGAGACCCATCCGCGCCAGCCAAGTCTGGATTTTTCCTGCAGGAGTGAGCCATGAGGTCGAATGGCACCGGGATGCCGACCTGATCAAACTCCACCTCGAATCAACCTGGGCGAGGGATTCGGCCGGTCAGGATATCAACGATATTTCGGTCGAGGCTCTTGATCTGTATGTCCGGTCAGCCCCCATCATCGGTGAACTTTGCGGATTAATCCGTCAACTAGGCCGGACCCGCGGGCCCCTGAATGAGGCGCTCGTATCAGGACTCGGCGCCGCGCTGGCTACACAGCTCATGGCCTCGCATTTTCTCCGGACCGATATCACCCATCCCCAGCACTGGTTGTTGCCCCGGCCAATTCTGGTGGACGTGTGCGCCTACATCGACAGACATCTTACCGAGAAACTCACCCTGCCCGCACTGGCCAAGGAAGCGCGACTGAGCCCGAGTTATTTTGGTCAGATGTTTCGGGCTGCTCTCGGCATGTCGCCCATGACCTACGTGCTCGACCAGCGGGTGTTGCGGGCCCGGAATATGCTGCGCCGAGGCAGTGCCACGGTGGCTGAAGTAGCTCACGCAGTAGGATTTTCAGACCAGCATCAAATGAACCGGCACTTTCGACGGCTCCTGCACACTCCCCCCGGCGCCTATCGACCGACGCGCGGACAGAGAGAAACACCCACCGAATCGAGAAATTCGCCAAGCACTGGGGCAAGCAATCTGCTACGGTGAACGGAATTCGTAGTCCTCGCGGGACGATGTAGACCCGCTGTTCGCGTCAATAGCTCTCGGGTGGGCCGACCTAGAGTGTGTGAATGTGCCGGTTAATTCCAATCCCCTGCCATGAAGAACATCTTGATCGCTCCTGACCACTACCGGATCTATCGTTCCGCTTCCCGCCGGCTGGTCCGCCGGATGGGTGCGCATGCTCCCTCGCCTGAAGCCCTTATCCAACACGAATTGTCTCAGCGCTCACCTCGCCTGATCGCCGACGAATATCTGGAAAACTGGCGTTCCCGTCGAGACCGGTCGACTTCGGCTCCCGGTCGATTGGGCGGACTCAGAATTCCCGGGGGCGATCCCCGGCGCAACTAGCCACGGGCCGGCTGGGCTCGCGGCGACTACGCTAGTCCGATTCCAGAACCAATCGGTTGCTGGCGGAATCAAGCGTCACCCGCCCTCCTCCGTGCCCAGTGGCAAAGAGCCTCTGGACGACCAGGTCCTGCAGTTCCCGCTCAATCGCTTGGCGCATTGGACGGGCTCCCGCTCTGGCATCGAATCCCTGCCGGAGCAGGAACTCGAGGGCCTCGCCGGTTATCTTGAGATCAAAGCCGTACTGCCGCAGCCTGGCCACCTCCTTGCTCACGTGCAGCTCGCCTATCTCCCTTTGCACAGCCGGCGAAAGCGGGGCGAAAACAATCTTGTCCGGAATCCGGGCGAGGAACTCGGGGCGGAGCGAATCGGCCAGCCGCCGCAGGACGGCCTGCTCGACACTGGCGAAGCTCGACCGCGCCATGCGGGCACCCTCCGCCGCCCCGAGGTTGGAGGTGAAGGCGACGTAGCAATCCCGCAGGTCGAGCCTCTGGCCGCTCGTCAGCGTGACATGACCGGGATCCAGCATCTGGATAAACAGGTCGAAAACCCTGGGGTGCGCCTTCTCCAACTCGTCAAACAACAGGACCAGTGGTCGGGTTTCGCCAATGGCGCGGCCGAGCGCGCCGGCATCATTTGCATCCGCGCCCAGCAGGCATTCCACCGCATCGGCCCGCTGGAACTCCGACAGGTCGAAACGGCGGACCGCCGAATCCCCGAAGACATGGCGCGCCATGAGGAGCACCAGCTCGGTCTTGCCGGTGCCGGTGGGCCCCACGGCTAGAAAAATCCCGCGCGGACGCTCCCCGCTGGCCAGGCCCAACTCGCCCCGGTGAAAAATCGCGACAGCCCGGTCAATCACGTGGTCCTGCCCGCGGAGATTGCCGCGGAGAAATGCTCCGAGCGTCTGCAGGCGGTCCCTCTGCTCCGGCG
>JBDKHE010000621.1:0-2667 GCA_039797805.1 Verrucomicrobiota bacterium | reverse complement strand
TGAACCAATAGACCCGCGGGATGCCCTTCTCGAAGACCGCGCCGAGCACGTCACCCGTGGCGGGATTGTGGTAGGTCCAGCCATTGAAGTCGTAGACCGTGTCCTGGAGCAGGATATCGCCAAGCTGCCCGGTGGTGGCATCGAGGAGTTGAAGCGGCTGGGGCTTGCCGTCCGTGGCCGGACCGATCACGAGCAGCTGGCCCGGCTGGTTGGCATTGTCGACGATGGAGGTTGCCTCCAGATCCACGTTGCACCGGATCCACTTGTTGTCGGCCAGCCGGTACATGGAGAGATCGCCGTGGTGCGAAGTGAAGGCGTAAGCGAGGGCGCCTTCCTTGTCGGGCATGTAGCCATAGGTGATGCCGGGTTCCGGCGGCGTGGGGTAGCTGCGGATGGTCGCGCGGTCGTTGTTGTCGCGGACGCGCGAATGCACCTGCATGAAGTCCACGCCGCTCATCGCGGTCGTGAGATCACCGGCCTTGAGACCGCGCAGATTGGAATTCAACGCGACCACGCCGACGTCTTTCTGGTCCTCGAGGTGGTAGCGGTTCCAGATCAACGGGTGCTCCGGATCCTTCAAGGGGATGGAGATGAGGCTGGAGCCGTTGTATTGCTGCAACGGGTAGATGGCGTTCAGGCTGTTGATCTCCGTCGCCATGATGCCCAGGCCGAACTGCTTGCGGGAGGACAGCTGGAAAACCAGCCGGCTGTTGTTGAGCCAGTAGACGTTGTAGATGTCCTTGGCCGACGTGAAGCCGAGCGAGTTCACGGTCGCGGTGGCAATGTCGTAGACGATGAGGAAATGCTTGTCCTCGTCGGCCGTGGCAATGGCGGCGATGTGGGTGCCGGCGCGGTTGAGAATCGGCTGGGCCAGCGCCCGGGGCCGGAAGAAATCCTGAATGGGAATCGGCTGATCGGCCGGGACCGGCGTGGTGCGGTCCAGATCGATGGTTACCTCGGCCGCCGACAAGGCGGCGAGCGGGGTTAGGCAGAGGACAAGGCCGGTACAAAGCAATCGGCTAAACATGGGCGGAATGAATAGGGGTTAATCACGACGCTTCGTTGGCCCACGAAGTAGGCGAATCCTTGCGAGGATGAAAAAGCGGGCAAGCCCGGAGATGCGAAACCGACAACAGCGGGGCTATTTCAGCAACTCACGCAGTTCGCTGAGGCTGAGCCGCGAAGCAGCCTCGGCGCTCGCCTCGAAGACATCGGCAAGCAGCGCGCGTTTGGTGTCCTGCAGGGCGACGACCTTTTCCTCGACCGTGCCGGCGCAGATGAGCTTGTAGCTGGTGACGACCTTCGTCTGGCCGATGCGATGCGTGCGGTCCGTGGCCTGCGCCTCGGCGGCGGGATTCCACCACGGGTCGAAGTGCACGACGGTGTCGGCGCCGGTGAGGTTGAGTCCGGTGCCGCCGGCCTTGAGGGAGATAAGGAAGACCGGGATCGACGCGTCGTTCTGAAACCTGTCCACGGCGGCCTGGCGGGCCTTGGGCGTGAGCGAGCCGTCGAGGTAGCAGAACGGCACACCCTCCGACTCGAGTTCCGCGCGGAGGAGTCCGAGCAGCGAGGTGAACTGCGAGAACACGAGCATGCGGTGCCCCTCGTCGATGGACTCGGCGAGAAGTTCGCGGAAGGCATCGAGCTTGGCCGAGTTTTGGTAGGGTGCGGATTCGTTGCTTTGCCCCGGCGAGGAAGGGACGTCCCGTCCGCCCTGGTCGACCAGGCGGGGGTCGCAGCAGATCTGGCGGAGCCGGAGCAGTTGGGTGAGCGCGGCGAAGCGCAGGTTGCCCTCCGACGAACCCTTGGCGGCGAGGTCGAGCATTTCGCGTTCGCTGTCCTCCTGCATGCGGCGGTAAAGCGCGGCCTGGATGGCGGTGGGTTCGCACCAGATGGTTTGTTCGATCTTGGCCGGGAGCTCAGGGGCGACCGCGGCCTTCGTGCGACGCAGAATGTACGGGGCGGTCCGCGTGCGGAGCTGGTCGTCGTGCCAGGATTTTTCCTCGCGCTTCAGTCCGGGAGGCACGCGGCCGAGGAAGCCGGGCATGAGAAAGTCGAAGAGCGAGCGCAGGTCGTCCAGGGAGTTCTCGAGCGGCGTGCCGGTGAGGAGAAACCGGCCGCGACCACGGAGGGCCCGCAGGGATTGGGCAGCCTGCGTGCGGCGGTTCTTCAGGTGCTGGGCCTCGTCGGCGAGGATGAGGTCGAACTCCACGGACTCGAACAGCACGGCATCGCGGGCCAGCGTGCCGTACGAAGTCAGCACGAGGTCCTGGGAGACAAAGTCCTTGCCCGCCAGACGGCGGTTGCCGTGGTGGACGAAGACCTTGAGCTCGGGGGCGAAGCGGACGGCCTCGCGGCGCCAGTTTTCCACGAGGGAAGCGGGGCAGACGACGAGATGGGGCGGACGCAGCACCGTGCGCTGGCGCGAGGCGCGCACGGCGGTGATGAGCGCGATCGCCTGCAGGGTTTTGCCCAGACCCATCTCGTCGGCGAGGATGCCGCCGAGTTCCTGCCGGTAGAGGTGCCAGAGCCAGGCCACGCCAAGCTGCTGGTAGGGGCGCAGGATCTTGGCGAGCGGCGCCGGCATGGGCGCCGGCGGGAGGGCAGAGAGATTGCGCAAGGCGGCACTGCGTTCGCGCCATTTGGCGGGCGCCTGGAAGTGCGGGG
>JBDKHE010000620.1:0-3212 GCA_039797805.1 Verrucomicrobiota bacterium | reverse complement strand
CTTGCCGAAGAAGCGATCCATCCAGACGGCGATCACGGCATCACCGGTGACGTTCGTGGCGGTGCCGAAGCTGTCTTGGGCCAGGTACAGGGCGATCATCAGGGCCACCTGCGTTTCATTGAAGCCCAACATGGAAGTGAGCAGGCCGAGCGCGGACATCACCGCGCCACCCGGCGCGCCGGGAGCGGCAATCATGATGATACCGAGCATCATGATGAAGGGGAACATGGCGCCGAGCGTCGGGAGGCCCACGCCGGGGGACATCAGCATGACCGCGCTGGAGCATGTCACGAGCGTGATCGTGGAGCCGGAAAGATGGATGTTGGCGCAGAGCGGAACGACGAAATTGGCGATGGGCTCGCTGATTTTGGCGGCCTTTACCTGACGCAGTGTGACCGGGATGGTGGCGGCGCTCGACATGGTGCCGAGGGCGGTGAAGTAGGCTGGCAACATCGTGCGAATGAGTTCCAGCGGGGAGCGCTTGTTGAGCACTCCGGTCACAACGAAGAGCAGGCTCAACCAGGCCCAGTGCATGACCACCACCAGCAGGAGGACGCGGCCAAAGGCATGCAGCGTCGTGAACACGCTCCCATCAGCCGCCATGGCGGCAAACACCCCCGCGATGTACAGCGGAAGCAGGGGAATGATCACCCGGCTCAGCAGGCGTTCGATGATGTCGCGGCCCTGATCAAACCACGTGCGCAGCGCCGTGCTGTGCAGGCTGCTGATGCCGATGCCAAAGACAAAGGCGGCAACAAGGGCGCTGATGACACCAAAGAGAGGCGGAATCTCCAGCTTGAAGAAGACGGCCGGTGCCGCCGCCTAATGTCCGGCGGCCGCGGCAGTAGGCGCCAGAATCGGCAGCGCGATCGAAGCGATCAGGAAGGCCAGAACGCCGGCGAGCAGCGTGGACCCGTAGGCGAACGCAACGGTCCGTCCCAGCAGTTTGCCGGAATCACGTGGGAGACAGGCGATGCCGCTGGTGATGTAGAACAGAATGATGAGCGGAATCGTGAACTTGATCAGCTGTCCGATCATTTCGTAGGCCGTGAGCAGGGTGCGAATGGCCCAGTCGGGCGCGTAGAAGCCGAGCAAGATTCCGGCGGCCATTCCGACCACGAGTTTGAGGATGATTTTCATGAAAAGGTAATTGGCCACGAAGGCCGGGAGCGCAGTGCTAGGAGAACTAGAGCGAGCGAGAGCCTTCTGACGACCCTGAATATCCGTTTCGCGAAAATGAATATTCAGCGCCGCGAGTCAGGAGAAAGGGGGAGTTGGGGACGCCACAAAACGCGCACAACGCGCGGGAACAGCAGACTGGCAGCGAGACCTTGCTTGTGGATGCGGCAGGAGGCACGCCTTTCAGCGAGGGCGCCCTTTTGCGTAGCGGCGACCTGCCGCGTGCGAGTGCGCCAAAGAGAAGGCGGGGAGCGACGTCCCCGCCTTCTGGCGAAACAAGGTTGATGAGTTGACCGTTTAAATTGCGGCGAGGATCTGATTCAGGGTCTGGCTCGGGCGGAGAGCGGCGGAGGCCTTGGCGTCGTCAGGTTGGTAATAGCCGCCGATATCGGCGGGCTTGCCTTGCACGGCGACCATCTCGGCGACGATCTGCTTTTCGGCGGCGGTAAGCTTCTCCGCGACCGGGCGGAAGATCGTCTGCAGCGCGGGATCCTGGGTCTGGGCTGCCAGGGCCTGGGCCCAATACAGCGCGAGGTAGAAGTGAGAGCCGCGGTTGTCGATGCCGGCGCCGACCTTGCGGGCGGGTGACTTATCGTTCTCCAGGAACTTGCCATTCGCCTCGTCGAGGGTCTCGGCGAGGACCTTGGCCTTGGCGTGTTTCTGGGTGATGGCGAGGTGTTCGAACGAGGCAGCCAGGGCGAAGAATTCGCCCAGCGAGTCCCAGCGGAGGAAGTTTTCCTCCGTGAACTGCTGCACGTGTTTCGGGGCGGAGCCGCCGGCGCCCGTCTCGAAGAGGCCACCGCCATTCATGAGCGGAACAATCGAGAGCATCTTGGCGCTGGTGCCGACCTCGAGGATCGGGAAGAGGTCGGTGAGGTAGTCGCGAAGCACGTTGCCGGTCACGGAAATCGTGTCCTGGC
Source organism: Verrucomicrobiota bacterium (assembly GCA_039797805.1). Lineage (GTDB taxonomy): Bacteria > Verrucomicrobiota > Verrucomicrobiia > Opitutales > Opitutaceae > Lacunisphaera. The sequence continues at coordinate 1,113 of JBDKHE010000620.1, read as the reverse complement.
CGGCCTTGAGGCGCTCGAGGGTGGCGAGACAGGCGGCGGCGGGAGCCATGATCTTGAGATCGAGGCCGGCGGTGTCGTGCTGTTTCAGGTATTGCTCAACCTTGGCAATGACCTGGGCGTCGTGCGCACGCTTGGCATCGAGCCAGAAGATCGCGGGCGTGTTGCTGAGGCGGGCGCGGTTGACGGCCAGTTTCACCCAATCCTGGATGGGTGCGTCCTTGGTCTGGCAGGCGCGCCAGATGTCGCCTTCGGCCACGTCGTGGCTGAGGAGCGTTGAGCCGGGGGCGTCGATGGTCACGACGCGGATGGTGCCTTTGCCGGGGGCTACGAAGGTCTTGTTGTGGGAGCCGTACTCCTCGGCCGCCTGGGCCATGAGGCCGACGTTGGGAACGGTTCCCATGGTCTTCGGATCGAAGGCGCCGTGCTTCTTGCAGAAATCAATCGTGGTGGCGTAGACGCCGGCGTAGCAGCTGTCCGGAATGACGCAGAGGGTGTCCTGACCCTTGCCCGCGGCATTCCACATCTGGCCGGAGGTGCGGATCATGGCCGGCATCGACGCGTCGATGATGACGTCGCTGGGCACGTGGAGATTGGTGATGCCCTTGTCGGAGTTGACCATCGCCACGGCGGGGCGGGACGCGAAGATGGCGGCAATGTCGGCCTCGATCGCGGCCTTCTGGTCGGCGGGGAGGGAGGCGATCTTGCCGAGGAGGTCACCGAAGCCGTTGTTCAGGTCGACGCCCAGGGCGGCGAGGGTGGCGTTGTGTTTCGTGAAGAGGTCCTTGAAAAAGACCCGGACACAAAGGCCGAACATGATGGGATCGGAGACCTTCATCATCGTCGCCTTCAGGTGGAGCGAGAAGAGAATGCCTTCCTGCTTGGCCTTGGCGATCTGCTGGGCGTAGAAGGCGCCGAGCGAGTTCTTGCTCATGAACGTGGCGTCGAGGATCTCGCCGGCCTTGAGCGGCGTCTTTTCCTTGAGGACGACGATCGGGTCAACGGTGCCGTCCGCCTTCGGGGCCGGCACGAATTCGATCCGCACGGTCGTCGCGGCGGCGACGGTCACGGACTTTTCGTTGGAGAAGAAATCGTCATAGCCCATGGTCGCGACGG
>JBDKHE010000619.1:0-9233 GCA_039797805.1 Verrucomicrobiota bacterium | reverse complement strand
GCTGTTCTTGAATGCGGTCTTTTATGGTCGAACCATCAAGGCCTCGAGGGGAGAGTCTGCGGATGCCGAATCCGACTGAGTTGACAGGGACGGCGACGCGGCCCGGCCCGGATGCTGGGTGCGGGCTGCTTCGCTGGTCCCGGACCGCGCAAGGCTGGCTTGGAGTGGGTCTGGGATTCCTCTTGTCAGGCTGGGCGTTCGCCCAACCCGCCGCACCGGTGGCGCACGAGCCGGTCGCGGCCCAGGTGGGCGTCGGGGCGGACACGGAGCTGGCTGATGGCGAGGAGGCCTTTGCGGCGGCGCAGCAGGCCCTGACCCGGGCGGAATCCGAGCCGGAAAAGCTGCGGGCGCTTTTCACGGTCGTGAACCTGCAGCGCCGGCGGGGAGACTATCTGGCAGGACTCGCTGGCGCCCGGGACGGACTCGAGCGCGCGCAGCGGCTCGGTGACCAGCGGCTGCAGGTGGATTTTCTCTATCTGCTCGGCCGCATCCACTGGAACCTCACGGATTATCCCAAGGCGTTGGAAACCCATCTCGAGGAACTCCGGCTGAGCGAGAAGCTCAACGACCCCGCGGTCCAGGCGCGCACGCATGGCGGCTTGGGTCTCACTTATTATCGCTACGGCAAGAAACAGGATGCGCTGGTCCATTTCGAGCGCGGTCTGGCCCTCGCCGGGCAGGCCGGTGACGAGCATCTCCGCGCGAGCCTGCTCAACGGGCTCGGCAATTATTATCTGGGCGAGCACGACTATGTGCGCGCCGCGGCCATCCATGAGCAGGCGCTGAAGATCCGGGAGAAGTTTGGCAACCGTCGCGGGGTGGCGGAATCGCTCACGAACCTCGGGCTGATCGCCGATCTCCAGGGTGACCCGGCGCGGGCGCTGGCGTATCTCCAGCAGGCGCTGCAGACCTTCGAGGTGCTCAAGTACCGGCGATACATCGCCAACACGCACCGCCGGCTGGCCTTGGTGCTGCGCAAGTCCGGACGCACGGACGAGGCGCTGGCCCACCTGCAGCAGGCGCGGCAGATCGCCGAAACCTTGGACAGCGCCGAGGTGATGGCGGACATCTACCAGGAATTCACCCTGACGCATGAAGCGCGGGGCGAATGGGCGGAGGCGCTGGGCTTTCAACGCAAGCTCGCTGCGGTCCGCGAGGACATGCGGAGCGAGCAGGATCGCCAGCGCATCGCCGAGCTGCGGGCCCGCTACGGTGATGAACAGCGCGAGCTGGAAATCGCCCTGTTGAAACGGGACCAGGAACTGCAGCAGGCCGAGATCCGGCGCCGGCGTTTTCAGAACATTGCGCTCGGGGCCGGGTTGGTGGGTGGCATGGTGCTGCTGGGCGCGGTGATCTTTGTGCAGCTCGCCCGCCTGCGCGCCTCCCGGCGTCTGCATGCCGCGACCGAGCATGCCCGCGAACGCGCGGAGACCGCCGAGCGCCTCAAATCACGTTTGTTGATGATGGCCTCCCACGATCTCAAGGTCCCGCTCTCGGCCCTCAACGCGACGGCCAGCCTGATTCGCGACGCGGCGGCCGACGTGCCGACGGTCCGGCGGCTGGCCGCCATCATGCAGGCCGACACCGCCCGCATGCGCAGCCTGGTGCGGGACTTTCTCGACGCCGCGGCCATCGAGGAGGGCAATCTCCAGCTGCACACCGCCGAGATCGATCTGGTGGGGCTGGCCTCCTCCGCGGTGGATACCCTCCGGGCGGTGGCCTCCGCCAAAAAGCAGACGCTGATCTGCGAGCCACCGGCGCAGCCGCTGCCGGCGATCGAAGCCGACGCGAGCCGCCTGCGCCAGGTCTTCGACAACCTGATCGGCAACGCCATCAAATTCACCCCGGAGGAAGGCCGCATCGAGGTGTCCTTCGGTGAGGCCAGCGGCTGGGCCTATGCGGAAGTGCGGGACAACGGGCCGGGCCTGGGGCCGCAGGATTTCGCCAAGATCTTTGCGCCGCGCGAGCGGTTGACGCCGGAAAAATCGGGCCTCACGGATTCCAGCGGCCTCGGCCTCGTGATTGTCCGCGAGCTGCTCATGTTGCAAGGCGGCCGGCTCGAGGTGCAGTCGCGGCCGGGCTCGGGAGCGGTGTTTCGCGTATTGCTGCCGGTGGCGGTGCCGCCGACGGCCGTTTGATCAACCCAGGCCGTTGCGCATGCACCAGCGCACCAGCGTCGGGGTGTCGTGCAGGCCGAGTTTGGCCAGAATGCGCGCCCGGTGTTTTTCGACGGTCCGGGTGCTGAGACCCAGCTGGTCGGCGATCTCCTTGGACAACAGGCCGCAGGCCACGCGCCGGGCGACCTCCTGTTCCCGCTCCGAGAGGGCGTCGGCACCGAGGCGGGGAAGCGCGGGCTCGGCGGTCAGACGCGGCACGGGTGGCGGCACCGTGGCGGAGAAAAACATGCCGCCGTCGAGCACGCACTGCACGGCGCGGTCGATCTGCTCCAGCGGGGAGTTTTTGTCGACGAAGCCGGCGACACCCAACGTGAGCAGTTCTGCGGGCAACTGGGCCTCGGGATGAGCCGTGAGCATCACGACCTTCGTCGTCAGGTTGTGCCGACGGATCTCGCTCACCACGTCGCGACCATCGATGTCGCGGAGGTAAAGATCGGCAATGAGCAGGTCGGGAGGCTCGGCGAGGCAGGCGGCGATGGCGTCGCGACCGTCGGCGAAGTCGTGCAGGGACCTTGGCGAGAAGCGCTTCTGCAGGGAGTCCTTCAGCAGTTCGCGGAAACTCGCGGTGTCGTCCACGAGCACGAACCGGAGCTGGCTGAAGGGTGTGGTGGAGCCGCCTTGCATGAACGTTTCCAGCAGAGACATGTTTGGCGTGGCAGCAAGACTGCTCTCCATTACGTAGAACTACGCCATCCCCCGGTGCAAAGGTGGCCCTACCGGTCCGGCACGGTCTCCGCTATAGTCAAAGGTGGTCATACGGGGAAATTTCCCGTGACCACTCCGTTTCGTTTCCATCCAATGCGACCTGCAGCTCCGGCCACTAACACCCGGGCCCGCACCTCCCAAACACCAAGCATCCACATGAGATCATCCGTCACTCACTCCTTCCGTCTGGCTTCGATCCTGGCCGGACTGTTGCCCGCGCTGGTCAGCGCCCAATCCTCCCCGGCCGAGGGTGAAGCGCTCCAGCTCGACAAGCTCACGATCACCGGTTCCAACATCGCCGGCATCGATACGGAGAAATCCCTGCCCATCACGGTGATGACCTCGGAGGATTTCAAGGAGGCCGGTTTCACTTCGCTGGCTCAGTTCATCGAGGCGCTGCCGTTTTCCACGAACCTTTCCATCAACGACTCGGAGACCGGTCCGAACGGCGCCCGCGGCGACGTGGCCACGGTCAACCTCCGCAATCTCGGTGCCGGCCGCACGCTCGTGCTGCTCAACGGTCGCCGCATGTCCGCCTACGGCATCACGCCCGGCACCCCGCCGGTCCAGTTCGTGAACATCAACGCGATTCCCTTCGGCGCCATCCGCCAGGTCGAGGTGCTCCGCGACGGAGCCTCCGCCATCTACGGTTCTGATGCCATCGGCGGGGTGGTGAACACCATCCTGCGCAACAGCTATGACGGCTACGAGGTCAACGCGCGCTACCTGAAGGACGAGACCTCGCTCCGCGAATACAACGTCGATATCGGCGGCGGCTACGACTTCAACGGCGGCAAGTCCAACCTCAGCATCTTCTTCAACTATTTCGACCGCACTGGCCTGACGGCCAACGATCGCGACTACGCCCGCGACGCGGACAAACGCAATCTCGTGCCCGAGCCCTTCAACACGGTCAGCGCCTACAACCGCCGGAGCAGCTCCGGTCCCTATGGCCGCTTCACGGCCCTGACGGACACCGGTAGCTCCGCCTCCGTCCCGGGTGTCACCGCCACCAACGGCCAGTTCTACTATGATCCGGTCACCGGAGCGCGTGCCACCGGCGCCGGCCCGACCGCCACCTACAACTTCCAGCCGAACACGACGCTCATCCCCGATGCCCGGCGCTACAACCTCTTCTCGGCGCTGACCCACCGCATCAACGAGCGCCTCACGTTCTTCGGCGAACTGTCCTACTATGAGTCCCAATCCTCGGGCTTCACGGATTCCATTCCCATTTCGTCCGGCACCGATGGCGTGGTCATCCCGAAGACCAATTACTACAGCCCGGTCGGCACGAATTCCGGTGTCACCACACCGCGCAATGTCTCCATCCGCAACTACCGCGTGATGGACGCCGGTCTGCGCACCTACAGCACCGATGCCGACAGCTATCGCGTGCTGGCTGGTCTGCGGGGCAGTCTGCCTTGGGACACCTGGACATGGGAAAGCGGCCTGATGCACATGCGCGGTCACACCTATCAGGAAAACGGCGGCCACATCTCGCAGAGCAAGTTCCTGGCCCAGCTCGCCCTCGCCACGCCGGATGCTTACAATCCTTTCGGCGTCCCCGGCTCCAACCCGAAGAGCGTCACGGACAAATTTGTGATCTCCATCTGGGATGACGGTGTCGGCTCGCTGACCTCCTTCGACGCCAAGGCGTCCGGTGAAATCTACAAGCTGTCCGGCGGGGCGGTTTCGCTCGCGCTCGGTGGCGAGTACCGCAGCGAGAAGATGGAACAGCGCAACGATCCCTACGGACTCGCGGACGATGTCATCGCCCAGTCCGAGCAGATCGACGTGACCGCTTCGCGCAAGGTCTATGCCGGTTTCAGCGAGGTGCGTTTCCCGCTCATCGGGCGCGACAACCGCCTCCCGATCGCCGAGTCGCTCGAGCTGACCGCCGCCGGCCGCTACGAGAGCTACAAGGGCTTTTCCTCCTTCAAACCCGGCACCAGCGCCGCTTGGCGTCCTCTGTCGTGGGTCATGATCCGCGCCTCCTACAACGAGGGCTTCCGCGCCCCGTCCATCGTGGAGCTCTACACCCCGGCCATCGGCCGCCGCAACGAGGGTTTCACCGATCCCGCGCGCCCGGGTCAGCCTGACGCCGCCTCCAACATCACGAAGCGCGTGGTCACCGGTGGCAATCCGGACCTCAAGCCCGAGGAATCGGAGTCCCAGAACATCGGCATTGTCGTCGACGTGCCCGGTTTGAAGGGGCTCACCCTCACTGCCGACATCTATCGCATCAAGCAGTTCAACCAGATCGACAACACCAGCGCCGCCAACGAGCTCGAGGTGGATGCCGCCCTCTGGGCCGCCAACGGTGGGAGCAACCCGCTCGTCATTCGCGCCGCCCGCACCCCGGCCGACATCACGGCCGGCATCCCGGGCGTGTTGGTCGAGGTCATCAGCACCTACCAGAACCGCTCGCTCCGCGAACTGCACGGCTTTGACGCCGGCGTCCAATATCGCATCCCCGCCACGCGTTTCGGCCGGTTCACGCTCGGCAGCCTCTTCAGCTACACCTCGACCCTCTTCACGGTCGACGAGAAGGGTGTGCGCTCCAACCTGCTGCGCAGCCTCGGCAACCCGCGCATCAAGGCGACGGGCAGCATCAGCTGGAGCCACAAGGGCTGGTCCGCCTCGGTCTCCGAACGCTTCACCGACGACTACCTGGCATCCACGACCTACTCGGCCAACGGCCGCCGCTTCGTGGTCGAGCCTTACTGGGTCATGAACGCCAACGTTGGCTACTCCTTCAAGAAAGGGGCGCTCAAGGGTCTCAAGGTGCGCGTGGGTATGAACAACGTGGAGAACGAGGATCCGCCGTTCTATCCCGCCAGCTCCTCCGGCTACAACTCCGACTACTCGGACGCGCGCGGCCGCACCACCTACGTTGACCTGACCTATCGCTTCTGATCTGACTTCAGCCGGTCCCGCGTCAGCCATGGATTGAACGATCCTGGCCGTGGGACCGGCTTCTTTTTCCATGACATCCCTGCGGCTACCCCGATTCGTCTGGCTGCTCCTGTTGTTGCCGGTGGCGTTGCTCGCCGGCGTGCCAGTGACCGTGACGCCGGTCAGCGGCGCCCATGGCATGGTCGTGGCCGGTCACCCGCAGGCCGCCGCCGCCGGTGCAAAGATCCTGGAGGAAGGGGGCAATGCGATCGACGCCGCCGTCGCCGTGGCGCTCTCGCTGAACGTGGCCGAACCCTACGGCTCCGGCCTGGGTGGCAAATTGATGCTCCTCTACTACGAGGCTTCCTCGGGCCGGACCTATGCCATTGAGGCGATGGATGCGGCGGGTTCGGTCGATGTGCCGGCCTATTTGAAGAAGCCCGAGGCGGACCGGAGCTACGGCTACGGCTCCGTCTGCGTGCCGGGACTGCCGGCCGGTCTCTGGTTGGCTCACCAGAAGTGGGGGCGGCGCAACTGGGCGGACGATGTGGCTCCGGCCATCGCCTTGGCCCGGGAAGGTTTCGAAGTCCTGCCCAAGACCCGGGCGTTTTTCGCCGAGCAGGAGAAGAAGCTGCGACGCGGCGATGCGGAGATTGCCCGACTCTACCTCCCGGGCGGCCAGCTCCCGGAGAGTGGCTCCAAACTGGCCAATCCCGATCTGGCCAAATCGCTGGAGGCCTACGCCGCCCATGGCCGGGACGGCTTCTACCAAGGGCCCGTGGCGGCCGCGATCGTGCAGGCGGCCCAGCAGGGCGGGGGATCGCTGACGGCGGCCGATCTGCAGGACTACGAGGCCCGGCTTAGCGAGCCGTTGACCATGGAATTTCGCGGCCACCGTTTGCTGGCCAGTCCGCCACCGACCAGCGGGGCCCCGCTGCTGCTGACGATCATGAAGGTGCTGGAGGATGAAACCTTCGACGGCGGGCCGTTGCGCACCGCGGCTCATCTCGATCTCATCGGACGCGTGTGGCGGCAGGTGGTCCCGCTGGTGCAGAACGGCATCGCTGATGTGCCGGAGGCCCGTTTCAACTTCGAGAAGATGATCGCTCCGGACTCGGTCGCGGTCCTGCGGGAGAAGGCCCTGAAGAATGTGGCGCCCGCCCAGGAGGTGGCGCTCTGGCAGGATGATTCCTGGACCGACAACGCCATGGCCGCGACCACGCATTTCGCCGTGGCCGATGCGCAGGGCAACCTCGTGTGCGCCACGCAATCGCTCAGCCTGCACTTCGGCGCAGGCGTGGTCGCCCCCGGCACGGGCATCGTGCTGAACAACACCATGAGCAACTTTGCCTATGCCGATGCGCGGAGCCTGAATTACCTCGCCCCGCACAAGCGGCCGCGGTCCACCATCGCGCCGCTGTTGGTGTTCCGCGATGGCCAGCCGCTGCTGGCGATGGGCATTCCCGGCGCCTCGCGCATTCCCACAGCATTGCTGCAGGCCCTGCTCGACCATCTGGCCCTGGGCCGACCCCTCGCCGACGCGATCGGCGACACCCGTCTGCATTTCACCGGCGGCCAGTCTTGGAACGGGCCGGAAACCGTCGAGGCGGAGAAATCGCTGCCGGCAGAGGTGGTCGCCGGCTTGGAACAGCTCGGCTGGAAGGTCGAGTTGCCGGAGGTGCCCGGTACCGGCCGGCATTTTGGCGGGATCAACGTGATCGTCCGCAATGCCGACGGCAGCTACACCGGCTACGCCGACCCCCGGCGGACGAACGCTGCGGTGGGTTACTGAGTTCTGCGCACGGCAGCAGGCGGATTTTCCTTCTTGTTCGACAACTCCGGAGCGGGCGCAGGCTGACTTGGCGGTAGGAGCGCGCTCGCCCGCGACCGTCGCTCATTCCACCGGCCGCAGCTGGATCGAATCGATGGTCCGCGCCCCGGCCAGCGCGTTGGTCACGACCACCATCCAGTCGCCGGGTTGCACCCAGCCGCGGCGCAACAGGTAGGCGAATGCATCGCGGATCGTCTGCTCGGGTTCGGCGGAAAAATTGACCATGAACGGCTCGACGCCCCACACGAGCAGCATCTGCCGAAACGTGTGCGGATTGTCGGTGAACGCGAAGATGGGGCAACGTGTGGCGCGCAAGGCGGACAGCGTCTGGGGCAGCAGGCCGCTTTGCGTAAACACCACGATGCCCGACTCGCCGATCTCCTGCGCCAGCATGACGGCCGAGCGGAGCAGCCGGTCCTTGTGGGTCTTGAGCGGCAACGCCGTGTTGTAGCCCTTGGTCGTGGCCCCTTCGATCCGACCGGCGACCCGCTTCATCAGTTGGACGCACTCCAGCGGGTAGCGCCCGGTGGTGGTCTCGCCGGAGAGCATGATGGCATCGGCCGTGGACCAGACGGCGCCCGCGATGTCGCTGACCTCGGCGCGAGTCGGGACCGGCGACGTGATCATGGATTCGAGCAGGTGGGTGGCCACGATGACGGGCTTGCGCAGGCGGATGCAGGCGTCGATCGCCCGCTTCTGAATCAACGGCAGGTCTTCCATCGGCACCTCGATGCCCAGATCACCGCGGGCGACCATCACCGCATCGGAGGCCAGGACGATCTCATCGAGGTTCGCGATGGCGGACTGGTCCTCGATCTTGGCGATCACCCGGGCCTGGCTGGCGTGCTCGGACAGGCATCGGCGCAGGATGTCGATGTCATCGGCCTCCCGCACAAACGACAGGGCGAAAAAATCGACGCCTTCCTCCACGCCCAATGCGATATCGGCGCGGTCCTTCGCCGTGAGCGCGGGCAGCCGGACCTGGATGCCGGGCAGGTTGATGTGGCGCCGATTGCCCAATCGGGCGGGCACCACCACGCGGCAGCGGACGCGGGTCGCCGTGGAGGACAGCACCTCGAGGCGGATCAGACCACTGTCGACCAGAATGGTGGATCCTTTGGGGACATCGCGACCGAGTCCGGGATAGTTGACGTTCACGGCCAGGATGCGGTCCTCGGATTCACCGCCTTGCGGCAAGAGATCGATGAGCTGGTTGGCCGTGAGTTCGACCGGCGCGGGCAGGTCGCCGGTGCGGATCTCGGGTCCCTTCACATCCATGAGCAGTGCGATCTCCCGGCCGGTGCGGGCACAGACCTCCCGCACGCGGCGAATCATGGAACGGGTCCACGCGTGGTCCGCGTGCGCCATGTTGAGACGGCACACGTCGACGCCGGCCAGAATCAGATTCTCCAACATCGCCTCGTCCGCCGAGGCCGGGCCGAGGGTGAAAATGATCTTGGTGAGGCGATAGGCCTGTTTGGGCAGAATTTCGGCAGGAGGATTCACCCCACCAGACAAGCACAAGGGATGCCGGGTCGGGCGGTGACTGAAGCGGTCACCGGCGGAAGGGTTAAACCCCATGCACTTTGCAGGATACATCAGGAACCCCTGATGGCGGCGTT
>JBDKHE010000618.1:0-10371 GCA_039797805.1 Verrucomicrobiota bacterium | reverse complement strand
GTCCGCCCCGTTGTCATAGCGCAGCAGGGTGTTCGTGAAGTTGCTGTTCCAGCCGACATAGTTGGCGGGATTGGAAACCTGGGTCAGCTGGGCATAAGGCAGACCGGTCGTGGTGTTGATCACCGGGTTGCCATTGAAGATGCTCTGCAGGTTGGTCGGCACGTTCCATGGATCGCTGAAGTTGACGCCCGTCGGGTTACGCCAGGTCGAATCGAACTGGTAGATGGCACCGTTCTGGAGGGTCACATTGGACTTGATGCCCGAAATGTTGGCACCCGCCGCCGAACTCGCGCTGCTCAGCGAGGGTCCGAGGTAAATGACGGCCACCGGCGGCAGATTCGTGATGCCATCGGGGTTGCCCTGCAGCTTGTAGGCGGCGTAGGCGGCGGAGTTGGCATACATCTGCCAGGAACGGTTTTCCGTGAGGTATTTCTCGCTGCTATAAACGCCGTTGAAGCGGTGCTTGCCGAGAATCTTGGCCAGGAGACCGTCCTTATCCAGGAAGTCGTTGGCGCGCACCTCGCCGAAAATCGAGCCGCGGATGTATTTGCGGTCGCTCTTGTAGGAATTGCCGCGGCCCGGGCCACCGGCGACGTAGGGACGTCCGTAGTTGGAGTTGACGACGTTGCTATTGCTAGCGTTGGTCGGTCCGACCACGTAATCCTGGAAGTTCTGCAGGATGTCGATGTTGAGGGTCGGATTGCCCAGCAAGGCCTGGCCGCCGCGGTTATACTTCTGGCGGTCGTAGCTGAACTGCACGCCCAGACGATCACCAAAGGCGGTCTGGCTCAGGTCGATGTTGTAGGCGTTCCAACCTTCCCACTCGTTCTTCGTCGGGCCGTCGATGAGGTTGTTGTAGAAATCAAAAACCGACGAATCGGTCAGCGTCATGTTGCGATACTGGCCGTATTGGTAGTTGGTCAGTTTCGCATTGGTGGCGTACGAAGCGAAGCTCGTCAGCTGCGAGAACACATCCGCATAGCGCTGGCCGATGATCGAGGAAGAGGCGCCCTGGGGCGTGCCGGAGGCGTTGAGCGCACCGGTGTTAACGTAGCCGCCGTAAATGCGGTACAGCTGGTTGCTCGTGCCGTCGATGAGCCAGAGGGGCTGCTGCTGGTTGACGAGACCACCGAGCCAGGGGCTGAAGGTGGAGGCGGCGGAACCGATGGTGTAGCCGTTGGGCACGGCGAGCTTGCCCATGCCGCCCATCAGGTTGTTGGGATCCAGATTGATCGGCCGGAACCAGGGCGTGATGCTGTCCTGCGGCGGAACGATGCGCGGGCGATTGGCCTGGATGTCGCCATTCTCAAACTTGAGCTTGATGCTCGTGTGGAACGACGGATCGCTGAAGAGCTGCGGATCGAAGCGGATCGCGCCGAAGAGACGCTTGTCGTTTTGGAAGGCGGGCTTCTGCTGATAACGGTCCCGGTTGTACAGGCCGTCGACGCGAATCGCGAGAACGTCCTTGATCAGGACCTGGTTGATATCGAGCGAAGTGCGCAAGCTGCCGTACGAGCCGGTGCGGATCTGGGCCTCACCGGAGTTGCGGAACGCCGCGGAGTGCAGCGAGGCGTTGACGATGCCGGCCGGGCTGCCCAGACCAAACAAGATGGAATTCGGTCCGCGCTGGATGTCGACGCGATCAACGTTGTAGGAATCCCACGGGATGTCCGTGACAAAGAAGTCGCGGGTGTTGTCGGCCGAAGCCAGTCCACGCACGCGCTGCGCGCCACCGGGAGCGCGGAGGCTGCCGGTTTCATCGACGCTGGTGCCGTTGCCCAGACCGGCATAGGTGCCGCGGGTGCCGGCCACTTCGGCGTTGGTGGTATACTGGAGCAAGGTGCTGTTGTCGGTGGCCCCGATGTCACGCATGAACTCCTTCGTCACAACCGTGATGGCCGATGCCACATCCTTGAGGTTGGTGCGGATGCGCGTGCCGGCGAGTGTCTCGGTGGCGATGTATCCATTCTCCTCCTCCGCCTTTACTTCGAAAGGGGACAGGACAAGGGTTTCGTCCGCCTCAGTCTTGCTGGGAGGCAGATTACCGGCGGGAGCCGCAGTTTGGGCCGACAGGGGCCAAGCGCCGGCCAAGAGGACCAACGCTGTCAGGTGTATTCTGGTTTTATTCATGGTGGGGTTAGGATGCGTGACTGAACAAAAGCAAATGCGACGGCTGTCGCCGATGGGGCGGTGCTTACAGGGGGTAGAAAGACTGGAGACGAATTCACAATCAGCCGCCGGGCGGCGCAACGACCGCCCAACTCAACTGTTGACTAAAACGGGCCGTTATTCGTCCTCCGCGAACGCCGTTTCCTCAAGCGTTTGACCAAATCAGCTGAATCTGTTTTTCGCTGCCCCCCAGTGGTTAACGATAACATATCGCGTGGCTTTCAGCCCCTGCATTTCTAAGAGGACCCGGCCGCTCCGCCGGGACAACTTCCTTGGTCTAACTGTAGTATTTGACTGCACTCTTGGCCGGGCCGCTCGCTTTTCTTTCGACGATTAATTCCTGAATCGCACACTCCCCACCCCACCCTTTCACTTCCCCACCATGTCCCTCTACATCGGCATCGACAGCGGCACCCAAAGCACCAAGGCGGTCGTCCTCGACCTCAACGAACGCAAGATCATCGCCGAGGCGCGGGCACCCCACACCCTCATCGCCGGCCTGCCCGCCGGCCATATGGAGCAGCATCCGCAGGAGTGGACCGCCGCGTTGGACACCGTGCTCGCCCAGGTGGCTTCGAAAATCGATGGCGCGCGCGTGCGCGGCATCGGTGTCTCCGGCCAGCAGCACGGCTTCGTGCCCCTCGACGCCCAGGGCGAGGTCATCCGCCCGGCCAAGCTTTGGTGCGACACCAGCACGACGAAGGAATGCGAGATCCTCACCAAGAAGCTCGGTGGCACCAAGGCCGCGATCCGCACCGCCGGTCTCGCCTTTCTCCCGGGTTTCACCGCCCCGAAAATCCTCTGGCTGAAACGCCATGAGCCGGCGAACTACAAGCGCCTGCGCCACGTGTTGCTCCCGCATGACTACCTGAATTTCCACCTCACCGGGAATTATTTCATGGAACACGGCGATGCTTCCGGCACCGCGCTCATGGATGTGCGCAAGCGCACCTGGTCCCAGCCGGTGATCAAGGCGATCGACAAGAATCTCGCCGACTGGCTGCCGCCGCTCTCCGGCTCCGACCAACCGGCGGGCCTGCTGCGCCTCTCCCTCGCCCAGAAGTTTGGTTTCCCGGACGACGTCATCGTCAGCGCCGGCGGTGGCGACAACATGATGGGCGCCATCGGCACCGGCAACGTCTCGCCCGGCGTGGTCTCGGCCAGTCTCGGGACGAGCGGCACGATCTACGCCTACGCCAACAAGCCCGTGGTCGATCCCAACGGCGAGATCGCCGCCTTCTGCTCGTCCACGGGCGGCTGGCTGCCCCTGCTCTGCACGATGAACGTGACGCTGGTCACCGAGCAGTTCCGCGGGCTATTCAACTGGGATCATTCGCAGCTCGAACAGGCGGTCGCCAGCACCCCGGCCGGTTCCGGCGGACTGTCCCTCCTCCCCTACTTCGACGGAGAGCGCACGCCCAACCTGCCCCGTGGCACCGGCGTGCTCGCCGGTCTGAACCGCGCCACCCTGAATCCGGCCCACCTGGCGCGCGCCGCAATGGAGGGCGTGACCATGAACATGAATTACGGCCTGCGCCGCCTCACGGCGCTGGGCATCAAGCCCCGCGAAATCCGCGTCACCGGCGGCGGTTCCCGCTCGGCCGCCTGGCGCCAGATGATGGCCGACATCTTCGGCGTGCCCGTCGTCGCCATGATCGAAGACGAGGGTGCCGCCCTCGGCGGCGCCCTGCAGGCCGCCTGGTGCGAGGCCCTCAGCCAGGGCCGCAAGGCCAAGATCACCGATTTCACCACCGGCATCGTCGCCTTGAACGAGACCACCCGCTGCGTCCCCGACGCCAAACGCAAGGCCCTCTACCGGAAACTGCAGGATCAGCACGAATCCTTCAGCCAATCGATGCGCCCGGTGTTTGGTTGAGCGGGCTTTGGCTCTCCGGCGCGGGCCGGACTTCGGCCAAAGAGGCTGGATTGATCGCCCTACTGCGCCGGCAACCAGTGTTTCTGCGCGCCAGTACGCGGACTAATCCCGTTCGGCCGCACTTTGCCGCCCGCCCGTTAGGATTGATCCCCCGGGGGAAATCCGCAGCGTGCCCGGCATGATCTGCTACTTTCCTGCCGAAAACATTCCGGGGGAACAACGCACGGCCCTGACCCCGACGACCGCCCGGGAGCTGACCAAGCTGGGGTTCACGGTCACCGCGCAACCCGGACTCGGCCAGGCGTCCTACTATGAAAATGCCGCCTATGTCGAGGTCGGAGCGACCTTGGTCGATGATCACGCGGCGGCCCTGGCGGCCGCCGATATCGTCTGCCGCGTGCGCAAGCCTTCCCTGGACGACCTCACCCGGCTCAAGCGCGGCGCCCTGCACCTGAGTTTCCTCGATCCCTTCAACGAGCCGGAATTGCTGCAGGCCTGCGCCCGTGCAGGCGTGAGCGCCGTGAGCCTGGAAATGATTCCCCGCACCACCCTCGCCCAGAAAATGGATGCGCTCAGCTCGCAGGCGAGTCTCGCGGGCTATGCCGCGGTGATCCAGGCCGCAGCCCGGCTCAAGCTGGCTTTGCCCATGATGATGACGCCCGCCGGCACCATTTTGCCGGCGCGGGTGTTTGTCATCGGTGCCGGTGTGGCCGGCCTGCAGGCCATCGCCACGGCAAAGCGCCTCGGCGCGCGCGTCGAAGCCTTCGACACCCGGCCGGTGGTGGAGGAACAGGTGAAATCCCTCGGCGCGAAGTTCATCAAGATCGACCTGGGCTCCAGCGGACAAACCGCCGGCGGCTACGCCCAGGCCCTGACGCCGGAGCAGATCGCCAAACAACAAGCCGGCATGGCGCGCGTGTGCGCCCAGGCCGACATCGTCATCGCCACCGCCAAGGTTTTCGGCCGCAGGGCCCCGCGGCTCGTCACCCAGACGATGCTCGACGGGATGAAGCCGGGCAGCGTGGTGGTGGATCTTGCGATCGAAAGCGGCGGCAACGTCGAGGGCTCGCGCCCGGGCGAGGACGTCATCACGCCGAAGGGCGTGCTCCTGCTCGGGGACGCCAATTTGGAAAGCACCACGGCCTACCACGCGACGCAGGTGCTCGCCGCCAACTTCTCCGCGTGGCTGACGCATTTCTGGGACGCAAAGGGCAAGACCCTGCGCCTCAATCGCGACGACGAGATACTCAGGGGCTGCCTCTTGACCCACGACGGCGCGATCGTTCACCCCCAATTTCTGCCCAAGAACTGAATCCCGTCACTCCATGGATCTCATTTTGCTCTTTTTCATCTTCACCCTCGCCGCCTTTCTCGGCTTCGAGCTGATCGCCAAGGTCCCCTCGCAGCTGCACACGCCGCTGATGTCGGGTTCCAACGCCATCTCCGGCATCACCATCGTGGGCGCACTCATCGCCGCCGGGGCCGATGACGGATCGTGGATCACCACCGTCCTCGGCACCGCCGCCGTGACCCTTGCGATGATCAATGTCGTGGGTGGCTATCTCGTCACCGACCGCATGCTCGGCATGTTCAAGAAAAAGGACACCGCAGCCAAGAAGACCGAGGAGACCTCGTCATGAACCGCGAGATCATCGTCAACTCGGCCTACATCGCCGCCTCCATCTTGTTCATCATCGGGCTGAAAATGCTCGGCCGGCAGGCGACGGCGCGGAAAGGCAATCTCCTCTCCGGACTCGGCATGCTCCTCGCCATCGTGGTCACGCTGCTCGACCGCCACGTGATCGAATACACCTGGATCGTCGTGGGCCTCGTCGCCGGCTCGGTGATCGGCGTGGCCTGCGCCCGCCTGGTGAAGATGACGACCATGCCGGAAATGGTCGCGCTGCTCAACGGCTTCGGCGGACTCGCGTCGCTGATCGTCGGAGCCGCCGAATATTTCCGCATCCGCGGCGGCACGGTCACGACGGAGAACCCGATGTTCACCTCCTCGGTGATTTTCCTGACGATCTTGATCGGCGGCATCACCTTCACCGGTTCCATGCTGGCCTTTGGCAAGCTGGCGGAATGGCTGAGCGGCCGCCCCACGCTTTTTCGCGGGCAGCACATCGTCAACAGCCTGCTGGTCGTGTTAACCCTCGGCGCCGGCGTGGCCTTTGTCCTGTTGGGCGACCCGGAATCCCGGCTCATCGCCGTCGGCGTTTTCACCGTGGTTTCGTTGGTGCTCGGCTGGACGCTCGTCATGCCGATCGGCGGCGGCGACATGCCCGTGGTCATTTCCCTGCTCAACAGTCTGTCCGGCCTCGCGGCCTGTGCCGCCGGCTTTGTCATTGGCAACAACGTGCTCGTCGTGGCCGGCTGTCTCGTGGGCACGAGCGGAGTCATCCTCACCATCATCATGTGCAAGGCGATGAACCGTTCCCTGGGCAACGTGTTGTTCTCCGGCTTCGGAGCGGCCCCGGCGCCCGATGCCGCGCCGTCCCCCGGTGCCATGACTGGCGAACTGAAACCGATTTCCCCGGAAGACACGTTCTCCGTCCTCGAGGCCGCGCGCCAGGTCGTCATCATCCCCGGCTACGGCATGGCGGTCTCGCAGGCCCAGCATGCCGTCCGGGAGTTGGCCGAATTGCTCGAGCAGAACGGGGCGGAGGTGCGTTTCGCCATTCACCCGGTGGCCGGACGCATGCCGGGCCACATGAACGTCCTGCTCGCCGAGGCCAATGTGCCGTACGAGCAGCTGGTGGAAATGGACGCCGTCAACCCGGTGATGTCCTCGATGGACGTGGCGATTGTCATCGGCGCCAACGACGTCGTAAACCCCGCCGCCGCGAACGATCCGACCTCGCCGATCCACGGCATGCCGATCATCAAGGCCCATGAAGCCCGCACGGTCATCTGCCTCAAGCGCGGCAAAGGCACGGGATTTTCCGGCCTCGAAAACCAACTCTTCCTCCTCCCCCACACCCGCATGCTCTACGGCGACGCCAAGAATTCCCTGCAGGGCGTCGCCGCCGAGTTCAAGAGCCTGGCGGCATCATAGGCAGTTGGTCGTGTTTCCAACCTTTCCAAAGGGGCACTTGTTTTCAGGACATAGCCTGACCCTCGCACCACTATGAGGTGGCATAACGAATTCGAATCCGTGAAAAAGCCGCTTAACTCTGGGAGAAAGCGGCTTAGTAAAGCTGGTGGACGCTACTGGACTCGAACCAGTGACCCCCTGCGTGTGAAGCAGGTGCTCTAACCAACTGAGCTAAGCGTCCAAGACGAACGCGCTTTCAAATAAGGGGTCAGGCTTTCAAATAAGGGGTCAGGCTGTTATGTGTTATTTTTTGCCTGAAATATGTACACACGTACGGACCCTAGCTTACCCATTTTAAGGACCTCCGCGATCCAGAGAAATGGCGCGCTGGATTCTCGTAACTGCATAGCCAGGTTTATTTTCCACTCTGATCGACAGACATCATTCTCTATGTCGAGAACGGTCTTCCCAGCGGAACTCAGCCCTTGCTCGAGCACCGATCTCCAGCGCTCTTCTTTAAAATCCTGAAGTTCCTTTGTTTCCAAACCTGGATTCAAGGCTAAGTGTGCATGGTCTTTCGCAACCTGCCTCCGCCAGCCTTGGGTGCCGATCGCCCAACCCACGGACAGTTTTTCCAGCCCCATGCGCTTTTGCGCTTCTTCATTTTCCGCCAGTTCAGTGAGGTAGCTGACGTAATGTCGCAATCCGGTGGAGCTGTCCTCCCAGCCATGATGCCCGAGCCAAGCCGCGCAAAGCATCTCCTTGGGGCGCGCCTCTTGCCAAAAATGGCGCAGACTGCTCCAGCGAAACTCAGCCACCCGCGCAGCTGGTACCACGCCCGCCCGAACAGGATTCAGATGGATGTAGTCCACCACCCGGGACAACGCCGCCGCATCTTCAATCAACAGCGCTTGATACCGGCCCTGGAACAAATGTCCCCGCTCCTGCCGCAACTGGTTAAACCGCGCCGCAAAGGTGCTCTGCAACCAGTGCATACCCTCCACCAGATTGGCCTGCGCGTCCCCACCACCAGGTGGAAATGATTGCGCATGACCGCATACCCATGCAGTTGCCACTCATGTAATTTGGTAGCCTCCAACAGCGTCGCGACGAACGCCTGCGCCGCTCCCACGGCATCAAACACATCCCGTCGGTAATTACCCCGATTGATCACATGGTAGAGCGCCCCCTCGTATTGGATGCGTAGCTTCCGTGCCATAGAACTTCGTTTGTCTCAAACCAGCCCAACGGGCAAATAATAACATATAACGCCCTGACCCCTTCTGTTCCCCCCGACGTAATCGTGAGCGTAAGAACGTGCGCGCGAGTCTGCGCGAGCAAGGCAGTGCTGCATCTCGTCGTCGTGCCGCACAGGCATGAATAGATTTAGAAGCATCTTCATCTTTTGCGCCGAACGTTCAATGATGTGGAGAGTTGCATGGGCTAGGCGGCCAAATGAGTGAGTCCGCATGCGCAACGGCGCTGAAAATGATGCGCGTAAGAGGGGTAGCGATAGAGAAGGTTCTCATGTTCATGCGGTTTACTGCTCTCCTGACATGGTAATAGAATAATCAGTTACACGATCGGATTTGCTCACTTTGAATTCGATAATCCACGTGCGCGCAAACTGCCGTGGGCCATCAGAGGGACGATAATCCTTGTCCAAAATTGAGCTAAAGTATCGTTCTCCATTTGGAGTAAGTCCTTCACCTAATAGTTTTTCCTTAAAAATGCCCTTTAACTCATTCAACGGCATGTTTCGGTAGACTTTTCCTTGGTTCACCTGGTCGATGCACCACATGAGACGGGAATCGAATCGGAACTTCGCGTATTCAGAGGACGATTGGTTGGGCTCCCTTATTGGGAAGCGAAGGGTCGTCGCGCCTCCATTGAAATCGCCAGATACCATGATGCGCTTTCCTTGAGGTGTGGTGGTCCAATAGTAGTAGCGCATGTCGGCACCGCGATAGTGTCCCGACGTATCCATCTGTTGAAGAGAGCTGAAAGCCGGCTCAGCGAAGGTGATTTCCACCGAGGCAGGCAGGGTGAATTCGAATGTGACCCTGCCGCCATAGGAGGAATGGACGGCTATTACCGTGAGCGCTTGGGCAAGACAGCGTGTGGCGATACTTCCATACGCGTAACGTGCTGGGAAATTCACCGGTCCCGTTGGTTCCACGGATTGCTCTTCGCGGCCGCTTCCGAACAGTCCGTAGGTCTCCCAACTTTGCGATACGCGCATTCCGGTTAGGGGTCGCAAATCTTTCCCTGAGAACTCCAGTTGCAACGACTGCGCGATCCTGGTGGGAAATGGGCAAAGGAGGATGACTCCGAGGCCGATCCCGAACGTGATGAGTTTTTCCTTCCTGGTCATTTGAATGAATGGAGCGTGCCGGCGGTGATTAACAGCACGACACTGGCGCCTAGCCAGATCTCGGACGCTGTGATCCATATAAGGGGAGCCCACGGATCGCTGGTGGAAATGCCTGCGGCAATGGCGACGACTACGACGCAAAACCACCAAACGCCCTTCACTAGATAGTGGAGCCATTTTCTCTTTTGGCTGGCACGGGCAGAAATCCACATGAATGGTGCGGGCATGACCGCCAGACAAGATAGCGTGTAAGTGTTTGGTTCCGTGAGCCCCCACGGAAACCATGGGAGGCAGAGCGGGGCAATACCCACGATGGCACTTACGGCGAATAGGAGGATTTCTGAACGCGTATAGTGGTTGGGATGCATCCGGTTTCTATGGTGACTTTGGCCGAAATCGGAAGGGGGTACATCCTGTCGCTGCAATTATTCCGTAACCGCAATGAAGTAGGGGTACGAGGTCTCACGCCCGGTGCAGTCCGGTGGCGGCTATGAAGGTTTGATTGAACGGGATCTTTTCTCACACCGTTTGAGAATGAATCGCCACGGTGGTATTGCAGAAATCAAACCGAGTCCGATGATGCCAATCACCACGACCGGAATCTTCCAAAGCGATACGTATACCCCGAGCTTAAACGTTCGAGGTAGGGGCGCCGATAATTGGACGTCCAAGGGCCCTCCGTCTTTGGCGAAAAAAGATCCTATGTTGAAGCAAGCAACCTGTGTCCCAGAGCCAATTTCCTGTCCGTGCGTGGGGCCTTGAGGACTCGCCTGATCAAGAGGCGTAAGGATCCCTGCGATTCTAATTGTCGCTGCGCTAGGCGAGAACTGGGCCACTTCATCCGGCGTATAGGCGCAAAGGTTGTAGCGCTCACCTGCACTCGCGACGCTGGGAAGAGGCCGTACAATCCCAAGA
>JBDKHE010000617.1:0-5309 GCA_039797805.1 Verrucomicrobiota bacterium | reverse complement strand
CGCTCCGTGACGAGCGCTGCGGATATGTGCCGCACGATGATGGAACGACAAATGAAAATGATGCCCATATTTGCCACCGTCGGCGCGATATTCGGCCTGCTCGTC
Organism: Verrucomicrobiota bacterium; assembly: GCA_039797805.1. Taxonomy (GTDB): domain Bacteria; phylum Verrucomicrobiota; class Verrucomicrobiia; order Opitutales; family Opitutaceae; genus Lacunisphaera. Next base: position 5,204 of record JBDKHE010000617.1, on the reverse strand, counting down.
ACGATTGCGTTGGTGTTGTTCGTCGTCCTCGAGATTCGGCTGATCAAATATCTTGGCCTTCGCCTCCAATACGAGGGCGCCTCTTAGCGGAAACGAACGCGCACGCAGGAACCGGGTCAGTTACCGGCATGATGGATGGGATGCATGGAATGATGTGGCTGGGGTGGACGATTGGCGTGCTGCTAATCGTGTTCCTAGGGCCACAAGTATGGGGCGCGCGCGCGGTCGCGCTGTCACGAGAATACGAGGGAACGAGCGTGCTCCAGGATCAGCGCGACCCCCGGGTGCGGTGAGCGACGCTCGCCCGTGAGCAGAAAGAAGCGGTCCACGCAACGGGTGGTCTGACCGACGCACTCAAGACCGAACCGCGCCGTGCTCTCCTCCAGGGCCACAGAGGGCACCGGCGCAAACCCCTGTCCATCGGCTGCCGCAATCTTGAGCATGGCGCTGTCCTCGAATTCCGCGGTAATCTGCGGGCGAATCCCGATGGATTGCATCCATGCGTCGAGCGAGCGGCGCATCGTGGTATTCGATGTCGGCAGGAGCGCCGGCGCGCCATGCAAGGATCGTGGGAACCCTTTGCGCAAGGTTGCCGCAAGCCTGCCGGCAGCGCAGATGGCGACACCGCTCTCACCCAGGAGGTGGCTGAACAATTTACCCTTGAATCCGGTGACGCCGGGTTCATCCGCCAGAACGGCGTCGAGACGGTGGATGGACAGTTGCGCGACCAGATCCTCAGCCTTGCCCTCGCGGCAGACCAGGTGGACCGGCGGGTTCAGTCCGAGAACCGGTCTGAGCACCTCGTAGCTCAAGATTTTGGGAAACGAGTCCTCCACTCCCACGGTGAGGCGCAGCGTGCGCACCGACGAGATGTTTTGCTGTTTTACCGCCGCGAACATCTCGGAGCCGAGGGAGAAAATGCCTTCGGCATACTCCAGGACAAAGCGCCCGGTCTCGGACAGCACGCGCGATCGGCCCTGCCGCACGAAGAGCTTCGCGCCGAGGGACTCTTCGAGCTGACGTATCTGTGCGCTGATGGACGGCTCCGAGACGTGTAGCCTGTCCGCAGCACGGCGCAAGCCGCCCTCCTTGGCGACGGTCCAGAAGTAAAGCAAATGGTGGTAATTAAGCCAGTCCATGGTCCTCGATTGTTAGTTCCAGAAAAACTAAGTCAAGTGCGCGAAACTGATAATTGTCCTCACTCGGAAAGTCAGGTAGAATCGGCGTATACTCTGACAAACCCATGACCATACTGTGAATACCAAGACGGCTGGCTACCTGATGCTTTACGGCGGCTTCCTCATTGTGCTGGGGCTGGCTGGCTACTGGTCGAATCCGGAAAAGGCGAAGACGGCGCTGATGTCGGGCGGCACCTTCGGCGCGCTTTCGATCCTGTGGGGCGTGCTGGGAGCGCGCGGCGTCCGGTGGAGTTTGCCGGGGGCAATTATCACGACCGGTCTGCTGACGGTGGTCTTTGTGTGGCGGGCGAGCGTGGGCTGGCTGGCGGTGATGGATGGCAAGCCGGAGAAACTTTTCGCGGCCGTTTTGATTACGTTAATGCTGGCCGCTTCGGCACTGATGCTACCGGCACTATTCTGGTCTGCAAAGCCGCGCCCAGATGCAACCCCTCAAGCCTAGGTAAACCATGAGCACAAGAACCGCGCGAAAGAGCAGAATGCACAGGCCCACCCAATCGAAGGCTCAGTTGGTGCATTTCGAATTCACGGCTTCGGAAGCCAAGTCCGTCAGTATCGCCGGAACCTTCAACGATTGGCATCCGGGCGTCTCGCCCATGATTCCTTTGGGGAAGGGGCGCTGGGTGAAAAAGCTGACGCTGTTGCCCGGAAACTACGAATATTGTCTGGTGGTGGATGGCGAATGGAGGCCTGATCCTCAGGCTGGCGCGACTATCGCCAATCCGTTTGGCGGATTGAACTCGGTGCTAAAAGTCGCCGCGCCGGCGTCCCCGCAGTCGTCCTCCAATGAGCGTCACCTGCACACCGCATGCACATGACGGCGATGAAGCATATCCAGCGTATCAAGGGTATCGTGGTCGCCGTGATGGGCGGCACGCTGTTGGCCTTGGGCATCGTGTTCATTCTGCGGCCCGCACCGGTCTTCCTCGTGATACCCATCGGGCTGGCGATACTGGCGGTCGAATTCGTCTGGGCGAGACGCTGGTTGAGCCAAGCGCCCGCTTCGGTGCCTAGAAGACGCGTCCCGCAGTCACCTCGGTCCGGGATCCTGCCCGGCCTTGATTGAGTGCGATCGGAGAATCCATGATACCATTCCTCCTCATTTTCCTTTTCACTTTGGCGATTGGCCTTCTGGCCCACTGGCACGTCAAGCGCACTTACGTTCGCCACAGCCGCACGCCCGTCCTGTCCGGCTACACGGGCGCGGAAGCGGCGCACGAGATTCTGCGCCATGCCGGGATAATCGACGTCAATATCATCGAGCATGAGGAACTGCTGGGCGATCATTATGACCCGCGTCGCAAGCGCCTGGTCCTTTCCTCGGCCAACTATCACGGCAAGTCTGCCGCGGCGCTGGGTGTGGCGGCGCACGAGTGCGGCCATGCCATCCAGCACCAACAGGCTTACGCGCCGCTGCAATGGCGCATGGCGGCGGTAGGCATCACCGGTTTCGCCAGCCAGCTGGTGCTGTGGATACCGCTGCTCGGCGCGTTTACCGGCCTGCTCGCCCCCAAGGCAGGCCTGCTCATCATGGCGGTGGCGTGGGGCATCTTGATGCTGTTCAACCTCGTCACGCTGCCGGTGGAGTTTGATGCCTCGCGCCGTGCCAGGCTTGTCCTCGGGCAGATGGGTTTCATTCGCCCGGGCGCGGAGGCCGGCGCGGTCGCCCAGGTGTTGAACGCCGCCGGGTGGACCTACGTGGCGGCCTTCCTCACGTCATTGATCTACTTTCTCTGGCACCTGCTGCCGCTGCTGACCGGGAGGCAGCGCGGCTGAACTGCGGCAGGACAATCAGGCGCGGGGACTCAGTCGCCCCAAATGCGCGATGCAAAGCCGCAACTCTCCGGTGCCCCACGCCACTCTTTCTCCAACAACGACGATGCACAACCGACACGACGCAGTCATGACCACCCAGGTTCAGTTCAAAGGCTTCACCGCTCGGCCCGGGGTTCGGGCATGGATTGAAGACGGACTTCGGGATTTGCGAACGCTGACGCTCATCACTGCGGCCACGGTGCACCTTGAACGCCGCCGGGAGTGTTCGCCCGCAATGCAAGCACAGGTGCATCTCGCCGTATCCGGTCCGGACATTCATGCCACCGCTACCGATCACACCGTGCAGGCCGTGTGGCTGAAAGCCCTCAAGAACTTGCGCCGGCAAATCGAGCGACGAAAGACCAAGCTCCAACGCCGCAACACCGGCGAGCAGCTCGTGCACGGTCCCGAGAACCGCCGGATGGGTGCAACGGGTCGTTAGCTCCGTTGCCATGCCGATCATCTCCACCGCTTGCCAATTGGCGCCATGAAACGCAATGGACAGTTCCGCAAAACAGACCCCTCGGCAGCGCTGAACGGGCATCGGTTCGAGCGTCTGGTCATCTTCTACAGTGACGCCGACGGGTTGAGGCGGGGATTCCAGTTCTGGATGGGTTGGCCGGGTGGTGCGAAGCAGGGTTGCGGTTGTATTCCGATCTACTTGGGCGATGGACGGCTGCGCAGGCGCGCAGACGAGATTCTGCAGAAGCCCTGTCGCAAGGCGCTCGTGCTGTTTTGTCCGCCGGTGAGTGCGGTGCATGCTGACGATCTCGGCGCACGGGTATCCGAGATCTTCGCACAGGACAAGACGGCCCAGCGAGCGCTGGTCGTATTGCTCACGGATCCGGCGACGCTCGCCGCCTGGCAGTGGCTCGGCGCGACCGCGGTGGCGCGGTGGTTCCCACTAGGCACGTTCGCGGCCTCGCGGTGCGGCGGCAGCGACCGGAGGAACGGGCCGACGGGTTACGATATCCGGAGCCTGTTGCCGGGCGAAGCCTCGATGGATGGGAACACAAAGAGGAGGATGCCATGAGGCTACTCTGCTTTTCGGACCAAATCGAAACGTCACCATCGACGTCGCGGCTTGCCATGGAGTGGGCCGCGATGACCGGCGATTCGGTCTTGCTGGCTCGCGGTGAGAAAGCCGGCGCCGGAATACGGCGGGCAGCCGGCGAACAGGAACGGCACGAGCGCATTCTACCGGCGCAGCCCCGACCTGACGGGGCGGCAAACGAAGCCGGTCCCGACACCGCGCGGCGACGGACGGAGCGCATGACGGGGGCAACCCCCGGTGCTGTGCCTGATCTTGCCCGGAGACACGAGGAGGCCGCAACGCCATGAACATCAGGGTAGTCAGGACCGGACGACTCCCGATTGCGCGCCAGAGCCTCACGGCACTGCTGGAGCGGCAGCTCACCTCGCTTTGCGAAGGCGACATCGTCGCGGTCACCTCCAAGCTCGTGTCGATTTGTGAAGGGCGGTTCGTCCCGCGCGAGGCGGTGCGCAAACAGGAGTTGATCGGACAGGAGTCCGACTGGTTTCTGCCTCCGGACCCGACGGCTCACGGGGTGATGCTCACGATCAAGGGATCGAGACTGATTCCCATGGCCGGCATCGATGAGAGCAACGCGGATGGTCACTACATTCTGTGGCCGAGGGACGCGCAGCAGTCAGCGAACGCCCTCCGCGCCTTTCTGTGTGAACGCTTCAGTCTGCGTCAGGTGGGTGTCCTCATCACCGACAGCACCACGGCCCCGCTGCGCAGTGGCGTCACGGGGATCGCGGTGGCGCACAGCGGATTCAGTGCGCTGAACAGTTACATCGGCGCGCCGGATCTGTTTGGGCGGACCCTTCGCATGACGCGGGCCAATGTCGCCGAAGGGCTCGCTGCCGCCGCGGTGCTTGCGATGGGAGAAGGCAGTGAAGGCACTCCCATCGCGGTGATCAGCGAAGCGGCGTTCGTCGTCCTTCAGGATCGCGACCCGACCGAAGGCGAACTCGCGGACCTGCGAATCACCCCGGAGTCCGACCTATACGCGGCCATGCTCCGGGCGGTGCCCTGGCAGACGAAGCGCGAGGTGGCGTGCAACGCGCACGCCGATTGCTGTATCATGGAAGTCACGGCAGGGAACCCTGCGCCCGGTCCGGCCGCTCCGCATGACCGGTCCATGCGTCCGGTGGTCCGGCAGATCG
>JBDKHE010000616.1:0-3053 GCA_039797805.1 Verrucomicrobiota bacterium | reverse complement strand
GGCCGGCCCAACCCGGTGCTCTGGTCGGTGCGCCTCAACATCGGTTCCCCGGGAAACAACTTCGGCATGGCCATGTCCCGCATGAGCAAGGCCGGTCTCGACTTCTTCGGTCGAACCACCGGCGAAGCCACCACCGTCCGCTCAAAGGCCTATGATGGGAGCGTGAAAGTCGCTCCCCTGGTGATCCTCGGCGAAGTCAAGTGATGGCCCATCCGGCCGGAAAAGCCGGGCCTGCCCGCATCACGTCAGCGGACCGGACCGCATTGTCATCAGGCTTGTCACGCCCGACGCAAAGCCTCGTTGTGACCGGGTGTCTGTTCCGACCACTCCGCCTCCCTTGCTGCCTCTGACCGGATTTCCCGATCCGGACACGGTGCTCGACGCCTTCCTGCGGGCGATGGCGGCACGCGGGATCACCCTCTACCCCGAACAGGAGGAGGCGATTCTCGAACTCTTCGCCGGGCGCAACGTCATCCTCAACACGCCCACCGGTTCGGGCAAATCACTCGTCGCCGCCGCCTTTCACTTCAAGGCCCTCTGCGCCGGCCAGCGCTCGGTTTACACCTGCCCGATCAAGGCGCTCGTGAACGAGAAGTTTCTCAGCCTCTGCCGCGACTTCGGCCCGGACAACGTCGGCATGATGACCGGCGACGCCTCGGTCAATCCCCAGGCTCCCGTGCTCTGCTGTACGGCCGAGATCCTGGCCAACATCGCCCTCACCCGCGGGGAAAACGCCGAGGTGCGTGCGGTGATCATGGACGAGTTTCACTATTACTCCGACGCCGAACGCGGCTACGCCTGGCAGGCGCCCTTGCTCACGCTGCCGCAGTCGCGCTTTTTGCTCATGTCGGCCACGCTGGGCTCCACTGACTTCTTTGAACGGGAACTTACCCGCCTCACCGGGGCGCAGTCGCTCACCGTGCGCAGCGACCGGCGGCCCGTGCAGTTGGCCTTTGAGTATTCCGAGACACCCCTCGCCGAACGCGTCGCCGCGCTGCTGACGGACAATCGCGCGCCGGTCTACCTTGTCCATTTCACGCAACGCGCCGCCGCCGAGCAGGCCCAGGCCCTGATGAGTCTGGCGGTTTGCACCAAGGAGGAGAAGGCCGCCCTCGCCGCGGCCCTCGAATGCGTGAAGTTCAACAGCCCCTACGGCAAGGACATGAAACGCTGGCTGCGCCACGGCATCGGGGTGCATCACGCCGGTCTGCTGCCGAAGTACCGCATCCTCGTCGAGCAGCTCGCGCAGAAGGGTCTGCTCAAGCTCATCTGCGGCACCGACACGCTTGGTGTCGGCATCAATGTCCCGATCCGCACCGTCCTTTTCACGCAACTCTGGAAATACGACGGCAACAAGGCCGCCATCCTCAGCGTGCGCGATTTTCGCCAGGTCTCGGGGCGGGCCGGTCGCGCGGGTTATGACGACCAGGGCTACGTGATCGTCCAGGCCCCGGAACACGTCATCGAGAACAAGCGCGCCGAGGAGAAAGCCGCGGCTGATCCATCCAAGAAGAAAAAGCTCGTCAAGGCCCGGGCCCCCGAGGGCGCGGTTGGCTGGGACGCCAAGACCTTCGAGCGTCTCAGGACCGCGTCGCCAGAAGAGCTCTCGTCCCGCTTCGATGTTTCCCACGGCATGCTGCTCCTCGTGCTCAGCCGCGACACCGACGGCTGTCGCGCCATGCGCCAGCTGATCACCGACTGCCACGAGACCCCGACCAAGAAACGCGCCCTGCGCAAACGCGCCTGGCAGTTGTTCCGCGCCCTGCTCGACCGGAAGATCGTGGAGTTCCTGCCGCGCCCCGCAGAGCCCGTGCAAAGCGGCAGACCTGCGGGTCGCAAGCTCCGCGTCAACGTCGAGTTGCAGGACGACTTTTCCCTGCATCAGGCCCTCTCACTCTACCTCATAGACACCTTGCCGCTGCTGGATCGCGAGTCACCCGACTATCCCTTCGATGTGCTCACGCTTTGCGAGGCCATTGTCGAGGATCCCGACCAGATCCTGCGCCGCCAGGTGGACAAACAGAAGGGCATCAAGATCGAGGAATGGAAAGCCGCCGGCATCCCCTACGACGAGCGCATGGCCAAGCTGGAGGAGGTCGAGCATCCCAAGCCGCTGCGGGAATTCCTCTACGACACCTTCAACGCCTTTGCCGCCGCCCACCCCTGGGTCGAGCAGGAAAACGTCCGACCCAAATCCATCGCTCGGGAGATGTTTGAACGTTACATGTCTTTCGCCGATTACATCCGCGACTACGGCCTCGAGCGCAGCGAGGGTCTCCTGCTGCGTCATCTGATGCAGGTATGGAAAGTCCTCGCCCAGACCGTGCCGGAATCCGCCAAGACCGAACCCGTGGTCGAGATGGAGGACTATTTCCGGGAGCTGATCCGGGGCATCGATTCCAGTCTGCTTGACGAGTGGGAACGCCTGCGAAACCCCGAATTCGTGGCCGCCGAGCAGGACAACAAGCCCGCCCGCCCGGCCAGTTTCGACATCACCCGCGACCGGGTTGCTTTCACCCGGCTCGTGCGCACTGCGATCCTCGGCTTCCTGCAGGATGTCGCCGCCCGCGACTGGGAGGGCGCCCGGCTGCGCCTCACCCCGGATTCACAGCCTGGCACCGAGGCCACCCTCCTGGCGGAAGCCCGCCGCATTGAAAGGGAATTCCTGGCGCATTTCGAAGCGCGCGGACGCTTCCGTCTCGATCCCGAGGGTCGCAATGTGAAGCACACGCATGTTGATGACGACGGAGCAGGCAGCACCGAGCCGGGAAAGACCTGGCTGATCGGACAGATCCTCGCCGATCTGGAGGAGCAAAATGATTGGGAAGCCCGGTTCATCGTCCACCTCGACCAATCCCGCACGGAGAACCGCCCCGTCCTGGAGTTCGTCTCCGTCCGTCCCGTCGGCGCAGACTGAAGGCGGCAAAGCCCGCTTCCCTGCGGGTCGGATTGACCACCACAGCACATAAGCAATACACCGAAGATCAGCCGCGTGCAGAGGGAACCGACCATGTGCCGTGAGTTCGAGTGTCTTTCATGCCGCTCCCTTCATT
>JBDKHE010000615.1:0-3414 GCA_039797805.1 Verrucomicrobiota bacterium | reverse complement strand
ACACCACCCATGACGACCGACAACAACAATCGCGCACCGCAGGCTTCAGAGTCCAACGAGGAAGCCGCCGCGCAAGACGCTCACCTCTCGCCGGAGGCGCTCGCGCGGGGTGACGAACACTGGTCCGCGCATCGAGCGTGCATTTGGCAAAGCCAGGACGAGTTTCTCAAGCATCGCTTCGGCGAACAGTTCGACTGGGCCAACTATGGGTGGGGCTCCTGCCAGACTAGCGACGGAGCGGCCGAAAGCACGAAGTTCAGCGCGGGACGCAGAATCTACATCCTCAGCTCCTGGTCCCGTAGTGACAACCCGGCCTTGGTCACGCACGAATTGCTTGAATGCTAGGAAGCTCGTCCGAGGTTCGGAACGGCTCCTGGCCGGAATCCGTGGTCGACCGGCGCCATTACTGTTTCGGAACAACAAAGAGCAGTCCCTTTCTCCGCGCAGGGTGGAAAACAAACTAAGCCGCGTCCCGGCGCAATCTGCCGGGCATTTGCCGTCGAGCGTAAGCGGTGGCAGAGCCGCCATGCGCCCGCGCCTTTTTACCACCGGCGCGACGACAAACGCGGCCGGTTCCTAAACACTTTCACCGCAATTCCCGTTGCGGGAATAAGGGGGAATGCCCGGCCCGGCGGATTTCACGCCGGATCGCCGTACGCAAGGACAATGCGGGCCACCCGCCGTGCCCGCAGCGCCTCGACACTCGCGAGCCGGCTGGCAAAGGTGAGCCGAAGCGAGATCGCCACCTGGTCCCTGAGCGACAGATATCCCGTGTCATCGAGGCCCGCCGCGCGAGACGTGTCCGAGGCCGTATTGGCGCGCACCCGGCCCTGCTCGTCGGCCGCGAGTTCGCAGGTGTGGACCAGCCGCCTGGGAAATTCCACTACGGCGCGGAGCGGGATCCCCTCCGGCCACTGACCGGCGTGCTGTTCCGCCCAGGTACGCAACACATCTTCGGCCTGCGTTAAATCCAGGAACTTTCCGATCTCCCGGGAAAGCCCGTCCCGGGTCACGCTCTCCAGGCAGATCGAAACAATCGGCAGGGGCGCGAGGACCTGGGCGTCGTCAGTTTGATCGTCCTTCATGAAACTTGCCCTCCCGTGACGCCACTAGCGTCGGGTGACTCTGGCGATTCGGCGGATGTCGTTTGCTCCGGAACCCGAACGAGGAAAGCGACTCCGCGGTCGTCGTCCCCATCCACGCTCCAAAACGGTTGATTCAGATAGTCCTGCAGGCGCTGCCCGTTCCAGGCTCCCGTGGTGAGGCGCCCCAATATCTGCCCGACCCCCGGGGCCGGTTCGAGGGTGCGGTGATGGAGCCATCTCGCGGCGACGCCATCGGTGAAGGCCAGGATGCCGGTCAATTGGTCGCCTGATAGGATTCGCGTGTCCGCATGCTTGAGAGAGTCAGCGCCGTCACTGACAAAGTTGGTTTCCCCGGCGAAGGCGCCGGTCTGCGGAGGGGCGGCGAGTGAGGTCTGGCCCTGACGCTCGACGACCAGGCAGCTGTCGCCCAGTTGGAGAATGCCGACACCGCGCCTTCCCACGACCGCCGCGGAGATCGTAAACTCGAATTCACTGGTTGCGACGCCATGTTCAAGGGCGAGTGATTCCTGGGCCTGCCCTAGGGCGCCCAGGAAAAGGGTGACCACGTCTCGCCACCCGGCGTGAGCCAGCGGATCATCGGGATCCAGGTCATCGAGTAAGCGGCGAAGAAGAGGCTCCGCGCAGCGCAGCATCCGGGCAAAGGCTCCCTTTGCTGCGGCCGATCCGTGGTGGCTCAGTTCCGAACTGCCCCGGCCGTCGCAGACGAGGGCGAAAGGCCGCGGGCCAGCCCCGGCATCAGCGGCGTCCTGGCCGGGTGAACCTCGTTCCACATGGCGACGACCCGCCGAGGTAGCTGAGCCCGCCCGCCAAATCTGGCCACTGGCTGCGAGCGTGTTCACAGGGAAGCGATCGCCGGCAATTCGCTGGGGAGGCCGGCACCGGTGGCGGCAGTCGTGTGGCTGCGGCTCGTGATCTTCAGGCTGTCGCTCAGCCAGGCGAAGAAGGCGCCGAATTGCGTCTCCTCCAAGCGGCGCACAGGATGCAGGGCGAAGCGCTGCAGGACCTCTAGGTTGGCCCGATCGCCGATACCCACGCAAAGAACGGACCAACCCGAGCGGGCGAATGATTGCAGCCGCTCGGCCGATTCCTCCCAGCCGGGATCAGGCTGACCATCACTCAGGATGATCGCCCAGGGACGGTAGGCAGCCAGGGCGCAGTCGCGGTAGACCTGGCGGCGAGTTTCGATTGCCGCGATGGCAGTGCGCACCGCCTCACCGAGGGGAGTACCACCATTCGCCACCAAACGGGGTGGCCGCAACGCCAGCCCTTCGACCGTGGCACCGAAAGGCACCAGCTGCTCGACGATCCCGCCGAAGGAAAACGCGGTCAAATCCACCCGCAGGGAGGCCAATTCATCCTGCGCCAAGGCGGCGAAGAAGGCCTGCAGGCCCTGCTGCAATTCCTGGATCGGGCGCCCCTGCATGCTACTGGAGGTGTCGAGGAGGAGGGCGACCGGGCATCGGGGATGAGGGTTGTGGTAGTGATCGATGCCGTCTTCCGTTTGGATGGTGGCAGGAGGGAGGGCGAGGCAGGCTCGACTATTTTGGTGGTTTTGGTTCATGGGAGGAATTCAGGCGGCACGGATGAGCTCCGTATAGTGGGCGCGAAAGGCGCCGACCCATTCGGCAAAGGAGGGCCGGGCGGAAAGGTCGCGCGAGTGCCCGGCAATGAACGCCCGCTTGAAAAGGGCGAGGATCCGAGGCGGCTGCGCCAGATAACGGCTCCAGATGGCGCCTGTCGTGGCGCCCGTCGCCGTGCCCCGACCGCCGAGGAAGTGGCGTCCGGCAACAATGTTTTCGGCCGGACTCCGACCGTTCTTGATCTGATACGGATGCCCGCCTGCGGTGAGGAGGGTGAAGAAAAGCAAGGCGCCGGAAAATCGGAATTGGGCGGGAGCCAGTGCCGACAGTCGTTCGTTTCGCGCCAGGACTTCCGGCGCCTGGAAATCCGGAGTGAACACCCGGCAGGGGAAAGTCTGGTCACCCTCCGTGACTTGATAGCTATCGCAATCGATTGCCGAGGTCTCGGCGGTGACGGGATCGGCCAAGAAATTCGCGAGATTCACGTCGCCGATAACCACTCGGCGCGCCTCCAGAGCGGCACAGATCGCAGCTACGTCGTGAACTACGCGGCAGACATGGGCCGCACCCCAATGGGGCAGCCGCCGCTTCATCAGAGCGAGGGCCGTTATCGGAACCAAAGTGACACCGTTGACCCTGCGCATCAGAAATCCCCGCAATTCCCCCATGGGGCCGCGCACAAGTTCCTGAGGCCACGCGAGTCGCGGATGTACGCGCAGGTCCGACAG
>JBDKHE010000614.1:0-4485 GCA_039797805.1 Verrucomicrobiota bacterium | reverse complement strand
GGCCACCACCGCCTTCTTCACGGCGAAAATCACCTGCTCCGTGATCGGCAGACCGGGTTTCAGTTCGATGGAGAACGGGAGCACGCTGTACCAGTTGCACTAGTACGGTTAGTACGGCAAGAAAAAAATGCCCTGATGCTGTTTCTCAGAATCGGGGACGCGAAAAAAGTGGGACTCGCGATCCAGCCCTTAAATAATCGCCACCGTAATCGATCGCCTCAGCTCACCACGGCCTCACCGAGGAGGTTGGCGAAGATCATTTTGCCGCTGCCGCTGGGCAGGACGCCGATGATCTCGGCGGTCACCTTCTTGCCGACGAAGGCCCGCGCGTTGTTCACGATGACCATCGATCCGTCCGGAAGATAACCCAAAGCCTGGCCATCATCTTTGCCGGGTTTGATGAGGTCGACGGCGATGCTCTCACCGATCACGAGCTCGGGGCGCAGGGCGTTTTCCAGCGCGTGCAGATTGAGCCATTCCACGCCCTGAAACTGGGCCATGGAGGCCAGGTTGGTATCCGTGGTCAGCAGCTTGGCCCGCATCGACTGGGCGAGAAACACGAGCTTGGCTTCGATGTCCTGACGCCGCAGCACCTCGCTCTGGTGAATGCGGATGTCGAGATGCTTGAGCGCCCGGAGGTCATTCAACACCTGCAAGCCGCGCCGACCGCGCGCCTGTTTGACCGGGTCGGGAGAATCGGCGATGTGCTGCAGCTCCGTCAGCACGAAACTGGGAATGATCAGCGCCGAACCCAAAAAGCGGGTCTGACAGACCTTGGCGATGCGCCCGTCGATCAAGGCGCTGGTGTCCACCACCACGAGGGGTACGTCCACCTCGTGCGGCACGAACCGGACATATGGGATCACGAGATTGAAGTCATCCTTGCCGCGCAGGGCGATGACCGTGCCCAGGTAGGAGCAGATGACGAACAGCGAAAGCTGCACCAGGTAGATGATCGAGGGATCCCCCTTGTTGAGCAGCGGCGAAACGCCGATCATCCAGGAAATCACCGTGCCCATGAACAGGCCGAATGTCAGGGCGGTCAGGCCGCGGAGGGAGAAACCCTTCAGGAGCACATCCACCAACACCACCAGCGCCCCGATCAGAAAGCCGATGGCCATTGCCAGTCCCCGTTTGTGATCCCACTCCTCAATCGTGTAGCAAACCAGCCAGCTGGCCGTCACGCAAAGCGCGATAAAGATAGTCCGGACAACGATTAGGGTCTTGTTCATGCTTGGGGCAACGGTCAGTTGAATACTCCCCGATTTTTCAGCCACAGCAAGACAAAGGGCAGGACGAGGAAGAAAAGCATGACCCCATAAAGAATCATTTGTGCCCGGTGGGCTTTCTTTTCTAGCTCGGGGTCGTTCTCGCTCATAAGACCATCCGACCAACCCACTTTCCTGATGACAACGCAATACTGGCTCGTGAAATCCGAACCCGACACCTACTCGTGGGACCAATTCGTCCGCGATGGCCGCACCGATTGGACGGGTGTCCGCAACAACGCCGCCCGCCTCCACCTCAAGGCCATGCACCCCGGGGACGAAGTGCTCTACTACCACAGCAACGAAGGCAAGGCGGTGGTCGGTGTCGCCCGGGTCACCAAGGCCGCCTTCCCCGACACCACGGCCGACGAGACAGGCTGGGTGGCGGTCGAGCTGACTCCGGTCGCCCCGCTGGCCAAGCCGATCGGCCTCGCCCAGATCAAGGCGGACGCCGTTCTCCAGAAGATGGAACTGGTGCGCCAGAGCCGTTTGTCGGTATCGCCCGTCCGACCGGCCGAATTCAAGCGGGTCCTCCGCCTCGGCAAGGCCTGAGCCCCGCCCGGCCTTTGGCCCCGCGCCCGGGCCGAAGCCATGAAATCCATCCGCGGAAGAAAATAAGTGTTCAATACCGGCCATTAGTGGTTTCTCTTTTTCCTGTGTTCGAATCGATCACCATCCTCGCTCCCGGCCTGCTCGGCGCCTCCGTGGCCCGGGCCGCCCGTCAATTCGGCGCCGCCCGGCGCGTCACGCTCTGGGCCCGGCGTCCGGAAGTGCGCCTGCAGCTCAAAGACCAATCCTGGTGCGACCGGGTGGCTGAGACCCCGGCCGACGCCGCTCGCGATGCCGACCTGGTGATCGTCTGTGCCCCCGTCGACCAGATCGTCAGCCTCATCCACCAGATCGGCCCTGCCCTGCCCGCCGGGGCCATTGTCACCGACGTCGGCAGCGTAAAGGGGGAAATCTGCCGCAAGGGCCATCTCGCCGTGCCGCCCGGCCGACACTTCGTTGGTTCCCATCCCATGGCAGGCTCCGAGAAAACCGGCTGGGAAGCCGGCCGGGCCGAGCTCTTTCAGGGCCGCGTCACGTTCGTGACTCCGTTGAGCGAGTCCGATCCCAAGGCCGTGGAAAAAGTCGCCGCGTTCTGGACCGCCCTTGGCTCCGACGCCTGTACCGTCGAGCCCGATGCCCACGATGAAATCGTCGCCCACATCAGCCACCTGCCGCAGGTGCTGGCCTCGACCCTTTGCGCCAGCCTTGCGCGCCGGGACCCGAAATGGCGCAACTTTTCCGGCGGCGGCCTGCGTGACACCAGTCGTATCGCGGGCAGCGATCCCCGGCTTTGGAAGACCATCTTGGAACAGAACCGCGACGAGGTGCTCCGGGCCGTTCGGGCCTACCAGGAGGAATTGCACGGCATGGAGCGCGCTCTCGCCAACCGGGATTGGTTTGAGGTGCAGGCCATCCTGGAGCGCGGCAAAGCCTATCGCGAACTCTTCCGCCCCATCCCGTGAGCGTCTATCCCGATAAACTTCCCATCGTGCCCTTCACCCGGCCGGTGCGCGGCAGCGTCACTCTCCCCGGCTCCAAGAGCATCACCAACCGGGCCCTGATCCTGGCCGCGCTCGGCACCAAGGAGGTCACGCTGACCGGCGCGCTCTTCAGCCGCGACACGCGCATCATGGTGGCCGCCCTCGTGAAGCTGGGCTTCAAGGTCGTCACCGACGAGAAGGCCCTGACCATCCGCATCGAGGGCCGCGGCGGTGAAATCCCTGTCCGCGAAGCCCGCATCGAGGTCGGCAATGCGGGTACCGCCGCGCGCTTCCTCACCGCTTTCGTCTGCCTGCGTCCCGACGGGATCTACCATTTCGACGGCGATGAAGCCATGCGCCGCCGGCCGATCGGCGCCCTGCTCGCCGCGCTCGCCAGCCAGGGCGCCCGCGCCAGCGACAGCCGCTTCCCCTTCACTTTGCGCACCGCCGGCCTGCCGGGTGGCGCCGTCCAGCTCGATGCATCGGAAAGCAGCCAGTTGCTCTCCGCCCTGCTAATGGTCGCTCCCCATGCCCGCTCACCGTTGGACGTCCAGCTGACCGGCCCGACCGTCTCCCGTCCTTTTGTGGAGATGACCAACCGCATGGTCGCCCAGTTCGCCGCCCAACCCACGGAATACGCCATCGAGGGCGATGCGACTGCCGCGAGCTATTTTGCGGAACTGGCCGTCGTCACCCACGGTGCCGTCGAGGTCAAGGGCCTGAACCTCAGTGCCGACGCCTTGCAGGGCGACATAGAGTTCTACCGTCTGCTGGCGGCTCGCGGCCTCATCCGGTCCCAGCACGGCAGCGTGGCCGGCAGCCATTCCCGCCAGGGCCTGATTGCCAATTTCAACGATTTCTCCGACACGTTCCTGTCCCTCGCCGCCCTCGCCCCGCTGCTCGATGGCCCGACCAAAATCGCCGGCATCGCGCACACGCGCAAACAGGAGACGGATCGCGTCGCCGGCATGGCCCGCGAACTCATGAAGCTCGGCCAGCACGTGATCGAGACCGAGGATGCCCTGGAGATCCACCCGCGGCCGCTGGTGCCGGGAATCGAGATCGAGACCTATCACGACCATCGCTTTGCCATGAGTTTCGGCATCCTCGGCTGTCACGACCTGCACGGCGACGGCCGGCCGTGGCTGACCATCAAGGATCCCGCCTGCTGCACCAAAACCTTTCCAGCTTTCTTTGACTTGCTGGAGTCGCTTCGGACAGGATCCGTCGACTAATCCATGGGTGCTTCCTCCTTTATCATTGTCGCCATCGACGGCGGTGCCGCTTCCGGCAAATCGTCCACGTCGCGCATTTTGGCCGATCGCTTCAATCTGCTGCACGTCGACACGGGTTCCTTTTACCGCCACATCACGGCCGAACTGCTCCAGCGCAACGTCTCGTCCTCCAACCCGGAAGCCCTAAAGGCCGCCCTCGCCAGCCTGAAGTTCACCACCAAGCTGGAAGGCCGCTCGGCCCGGTTGCTGATCAGCGGCCAGTCGGCCGGTGAGGAAATCCGCAGCCAAAGCGTCAACGACCATGTGTCCCACTACGCGGCCATTCCGGCTGTGCGGGAAACCTTGCTCGGGTACCAACGCGGCCAGGTGGACGTCGCCAAGACCCACGGTTTCCGCGGCCTGGTGATGGAGGGACGTGACATCGGGTCGGTGATTTTCCCGCAGGCGGACTTC
>JBDKHE010000613.1:0-3673 GCA_039797805.1 Verrucomicrobiota bacterium | reverse complement strand
TCTCGTGGTGGCAGCCGATGACGGTTTCATGCCCCAGACCGACGAGGCGCTCAAACACATCCTCGACGCCAAGGTCGCGCTCATGGTTGCCGTCAACAAGATGGACGTGAAGGGTGCGAATCTCGACCGCGTCAAACAGCAGATGCAGGAGCGGCAGATCACCCCCGAGGACTGGGGTGGCGAGACCGTGACGGTTCCGGTGGCCGCGATCAAGGGTCAGGGCATCACGGAACTGCTGGAGATGATTCTTCTGCAGGCCGACGTGCTTGAACTCCAGGCCAACCCGAAGGCAGAGGCCAGCGGGGTGATCGTTGAGTCCGAGATCGACGTCGGTCGCGGTCCGCTCGCCACGGTCATCGTGCAGCGCGGCACGCTCCGCGTCGGCGATGCGATCGTTTGCGGTCCCCATTACGCCAGGGTGCGCGCCATGTTTGATGATCAGGGCAAGAACCTGAAGGAAGCGCCTCCGGCCATGCCCGTGCGCGTCATCGGCTGGTCGGGATCACCCGATTCCGGAGCCAAATTCATTTCGGCCAAGAACGCCCGCGAAGCCGAGAAGCTCGCGGAGATCGAGGAGGATCGCCTGAAGAAGGCCAATGTCGTCGAGGCGGCCGTGCCCAAGGATACGTCGATCGACGCCCTGTTCGCCAACATCGCGGCCGTGCAGGCCAAGTCCCTGCGCGTTGTCATCAAGTCGGACGTGTTCGGATCCCTTGAAGCCGTCAAGAACGTCATCGAGGGCATCAAGAGCACCAAGGTCTCGCTGGACATCGTCGCGTCGGACGTGGGCATCATCAGCAAGAATGACGTCCTCATGGCCAGTGCCTCCAAGGCTGTCATCATCGGTTTCAACACCAAGCAGGAGAACGGTGTCACCGCGCTGGCCAAGCACCACGGGGTCGCCATCGAGAACTTCGAGATCATTTATCAGCTGGGCGATCGCGTTCGTGAAATGATGGCCGATCTGCTCGAGCCCGATCTCAAGGAAAACAAGCTCGGCGGAGCCGAGGTGCGCCAGGTGTTTCCGGTGGCCAAGGGCTTCGTGGCCGGCTGTCTGGTCACCGAGGGCAAGATCAACCGCGGTGCTTCGGCCCGTGTTCGCCGTGGCAAGGAATCACTCTACGAGGGCAAGGTGGGCACGCTGCGTCGTTTCAAGGACGATGCCAACGAGGTGCGCGCCGGTCTGGAGTGCGGTATCCGGCTTGATGGCTTTGACGGCTACCAGCCCGGTGATCGCATCGAGTGTTTTGAAATCCAAAAGGTCCGGGCTTCGCTCTGACCTCCTGATTCCAACTCCGGACCACGGTTCCAACCCGTTCCGCCATGAGCAACCGACTTCTCCGCGTCAACGAGCTGCTGCAGCGCGAAATCAGCAGCTTTCTCCGCAAGCGCTACACCAGCGAATCCGTGGGCACGACCATCACCGGGGTAGAGATCACCGGGGATCTGCGCGAGGCCAAGGTCTTTTTCTCCGTGCTCGGTGGCGCCGCGGAGGCGGAGAAGACGGGTTTGTGGCTGTTGCGCAAACGCAACGAGATCCGCGAAATGCTCGCCAAGAACGTCGTCATCCGTCACGTGCCGCTGCTGGCCTTCATCCACGATGATCATGCGCCGCGCACCCTGCGCGTGGAGACGCTGCTGGGAGAGATCGATCAGGAGACGAAGTCGTCATGATTTATTACCCGAGGTTCTCGGCCCGGTTTGCCGTGTTGCTGGCGGAATTGCGGGGCAAGCGGGTGGTGGTCATCGGACATCAGCGACCGGACGCGGACTGCGTCGGTTCCCAGGTGGCGCTTTGCCGCCTGTTGCGCGAGCACGGCATCGATGCGGTCTGCATCAACCCCGACAAGGTTCCCCGCCGGATCAAGTTTCTGGTGGGCGACACACCTTTCTACCACCGGGATGAAATCGCCCCGGAAGGACGGGTCGCGGTGTTTACCGATTGTGCCGATCACGGTCGGGCCGGTGACAAGGTCCGGGACATGTACCCAGCGCCGTTCGCCTGCTTCGATCATCACATTTCCAACCAGGGATTCGCGCGCTTTGATTTCGTGGACACCGGCTCGGCGGCCACGGCCGAGGTCCTCGCGGGATTGATTCTGGATGCTGACCTGCCGATGGACCGGGTGTCGGCGCAGGCGTTGTACACGGGTATCATGACCGACACCGGCCAGTTTCGTTTCGCCTCAACCTCGGAGCGCGTCTTCCGCCTGTGCGCCGAATTGGTGGCCCGCGGCGCCGATCCTGCGCTGGCCGGGCAGGAGCTCTATGAGCGGGAATCGATCGGCCGGTTGAACCTGCTCAAACACTTTTTGGGTTCGCTCAAGATGGAATGCGCCGGTCGGGTGTGCATCGGCATCTTGCCGATGGGCATCTTTGACAGCACAGGGGCCACGGTCGAGGACACCGAGGGACTTGTCGACTACGCCCGCAGCATTGACGGCGTAGAAATCGGCGTGCTGATCGAGGAGCGTCCGGGCACCATCAAGGCGAGCCTGCGGGGCATGCACAGCGTCTACCGCATGGACCTCCTGGCGGCGAAGTTCAACGGCGGCGGTCATGCCAGCGCGGCCGGCCTGAACCACAAGGCAACTTTGCAGGAATTCTATCCCCAGCTGCTGGCGGCCATCACGCACCGGCTCAACGAGGTGGATGCCGCTTTGCCATGAGTCTGATCCCCGCCAAGGAAATCGAAGGTGTCCTGCTGGTCGACAAACCCAAGGGACTGACGTCGCACGACGTGGTTTACCGCCTGCGGCGGAAGCTGCAGATGAAGAAGATCGGCCATGCCGGGACCTTGGACCCCATGGCAACCGGCGTGCTGGTCATGCTGATCGGCAAAGCCACGCGGATCTCGCAGTACCTCATGAGCGTCGACAAGATCTACGAGGGCGAGGCGACGTTGGGCGTGGTGACCGACTCACAGGATGCCGAGGGCGAGGTGATGGAAACGCGTCCGGTTCCCGCATTGACGGAGGCCCAGGCGCGGGAGGTCATGAAGACGTTTCTCGGCGACCAGTACCAGACCCCGCCGATGCATTCCGCGATCAAGAAAAACGGCGTGCCCCTGTACAAACTCGCCCGCCAGGGGGAGGAGGTGGAGCGGGAGCCACGCTTCATCCGGATATCCGCCTTCAATCTGCTGTCATTCGCCCTGCCCAAGCTGACCTTTGACCTGCATTGCACCAAGGGCACCTACGTGCGCACGGTGGCCCATGATTTGGGGCAGAAGCTGGGGTGCGGAGCGCATCTCTCGGCGCTGCGCCGCACGGGCAGCGGCAAGTTCAAGATCGACCAGTGCCTGCCGCTTGAAGCCATCGAGGAATTGTCGCTGGCTGAAATCGAGAAGCGTTTGATTCCGGTGCACGAGGCGGCACCGCGCGTGGCCCAGTGAGCCGGTTGCTGCAGACGGCAGGCGTTGAACAGACCCGGTTGCCGGGCCAACCGCTGCATCTGGCTGTTGGCATGTTTGATGGCCTGCACCGCGGGCACCAATCCGTGATTGGCGCGGCGCGCCAGGCGGCGGCCGCCGACGGTGGACTGACCGGTGTGCTGACATTCTGGCCGCATCCCAGTGCGCTTTTCCGCCCTGAGTCGCCCACGGCCCTGCTGATGACGCCAGCCATCAAACGGTCGGTGCTGGAGGGCCTGGGCGTGGACGTGTTGATCGAAC
>JBDKHE010000612.1:0-4357 GCA_039797805.1 Verrucomicrobiota bacterium | reverse complement strand
GCCTTCGAGCTTCGTAAGAGCAAATACGGCTTTTAGCACCCATAGGGCCGGGTTGAAGGCCCTGAGCTTCTCCTCGATGTCGTGATCGCTCGGAAGGAACACGTCAGGATTCCCTGGGTTTGGTCGGCATTACGGTGTAAGCGCGGCCGTCAGCAGCGCGATCAGCGTCGGCGGCGACGAGCGTGGGGCGGATCCATGTCAGCTTGATCTGGCCACGGCGTGGTCCGACCTTTTGGTGCCGCCAGTGACCGCGCCGCCAGTGTGTCGAAACCGGCTCGTGCGGATGATGAGCGGAAATGGCCTCACGCGGCTCGGGGGTGCAGAGTGTCACATAGCCGAACCCACGCTCCTTCAGGGATCGCTCAGCGGAGGTTTTCTGGGCCGGCTTGAGGTTTGGGGCGGACAACGCTGCGGCCAATTCAGTGGGGGCTGCGCGATCGACGATGCGGCGCTGCTGGGCGGGATAGTTGCAGATGAAGAACAGGGCATTGATCGTAAGCCGGATGGCGTCTCGCAACACGGCGTTCAACGCGCGATGGTGGTCCGAATAGAACGTGACTGGTCCCAGTGGACCGCGCAGACGGGGCACTTGAGCGACAAGCGCGGGGATGTGCTGTCGGAGTCGCTCGTCCTGCCAGAGCGCGTCATGTTCGCCATACGCAAGGCCGTCAGCGATACCTTCCCTGACCGTCTGCAATGCGATGAGGGGCTCGAAATAGCGAGGATGATCAGGTGACACCCGCATTGAGGTGGTGTCGGTGCCGGAGATTCGGGCGGAGAACGACGGTTCCGCAATCCCGCGGGGACGGGGTGAGTTGATTTCCTTGCCCACCCAACGGGTAGTGAAATCCAGGTGCATCGCAGTGAACGCCTCGGAGTCCGGCTCGTGATCGCGGTAAACATGGACATAGACGCCATCAACGCGGAAGGTGGCGAGCTGGTCTGTCATGATGGCGTTTACCGGATGAGTGATCTGCGCGGTGCTATTTGGCCCGAAATGCAGGTAGCATTCCGGATAGGGCTCCCGCAGGGCCGTAAGCGGGATGTCGTCCACATCGGTCTGTTCAAACTCGCGAATGAGTGGACCGCTGAGGTCGAAGATTTGCCGCGGACCATTCCAGAAGCGGGCCCAGCGCGTCCAGGTTTCTCCGTCCATGGAGCGGAATCCAATGACGCGAACAAGTTGATCGGGGGTTTCGGCCCACGCAGGCGCGTCCTTGGCGGTGGCGTCTTTGACGGCGTTCATTCCGCCGTAACGCTTGATGAATCCGAGGAGCTTCCGTGCCTCGGCCGGATTGTCTTGGTAGCGGGACACCGGGACGTAACGGGGCGGGGCGTCCGCGGCAGCGGTCCTGTTTGGCATGGCGTATTGCTGCAACCTACGGGCTTTTTGAGCAAGCCGATCACGGCTTCTGCGCGCACCGCGCATGCGTCCTACAGGCGAGGGCTAACACAGTAAAAGGCGACTCCCCGGCTGGATGAATCCAGGCCGGGGAGCGGATGCGAGGGCGATGACCAAAGGTTGAATCTAAAGAGGGGCGAAACGCCGAGGATCTGACGGGTAGCAGGGGAAGAGAGGAAAGCGAAACAAAGATGTTTGCCGGCTATGCGTTGACGTTATGAGCGCCCATCAACTGCCGCAGCCTCTGCCGGGCGTGCGCGACGCGCATCTCGACGGTCTTGGGTGTGGTGCCGAGGATTTCGGCGGCTTCGTTCTGGGACTTTCCCTCGAGACAGAACAACACGAGGGCCGCCCTGAGATTGTGGGGCAGCTTCTCGATGGCGGAGTGAAGGCCGGCAAAGCGGTCTTTCTGCCCGGTCTGTTGGTCTGGTGTCGGGGCGGAATCCTCAACCTCCAGGGGTGGTCGGTCACCGGGCCCGGGCGCGTCCAGCGAAACATTCCGTTGGTGTTTAGAAAGCCGCCGGCCCTCATCGCGGATGAGGTTGAGCGCGATCGCGTAGATCCAGGTCTTGACCGACGCCCGCGGCTCAAAGGTTTTCGCCTTGAAGAATACCCGCACGAAGGCCTCTTGCACCACATCACGCGCAGCCGTCTCGTCGCGCAGATAGCGGAAGGCGAAGTAGAATAAAGGTTCCCGGTGGCGGTCGATCAGCTCGTTGAGTGCCGATTCATTGCCCGCCTGGAGTGCCTCGATGAGCGGCAGGTCGGGGTCCACGGTTCAGGGGGACTGTTCAAGAGCCTGTTGCGCCAGGCTCAGCAGCTTATCGCCCTGCTCCGGGGTCAGCACTGAGCGCATGGCGAAGACGTGCTCGATGGACACCTTCTGCAGCTCGCCCATGCGGTGATGCACGTGCTCAACTGCGGCGGCAACGCGCGGTGTGTAGGCCTTGTCCTCAGCAATCGCCCGGGCGAGCTGGCGGTTGGCGTCGCGCAGCGCATCGGCCAGCTTGCGCTGTCTTTCGCCGAAACCCTGCTCGATCGGCTCGAGCGCCTTGTGCTGGGCCTCGGAGAGCTTCAATTCCCGGTGGAGCCATTCGTGCGAGGCGATGTCGTCCGAAGTCACCAGGGGTTGCGACATCCGCATGGTGAGGTAACAGGCGATTGCCGCCACAGCTGCGATCGCGGAGAGAAAGAGCGCGACCTTCTTCATCGGTGGGCCTCCCGGGCCACCAGGCCAGGCTGGGTGAAGACGGAGCCCAGCGGATTCTGGCTGACGGCAAAGACCTCGAAGTGGATGGACTGGCGGGCGAGGCGGCGTTCGTTCTGCGTGCGGCCGACCATCGCTGCGGGCACCATTCCAACCAGGGCGGCAAAGGCGAGCGCCGCGACCGCCATCCGCGGTTCGGTAAACAGATCGCGCAGGTCCAAGGTGGAGAAGATTCGGGCCCAGCCCGATTGCTTCCGGCGCTGTTCAATCGCGCCCCAAATATCTGAGCGTGACGGACCCTTGAAATCCGGGAGTGGTTGTTTGGCGTAAGCCGCCAACAGGGAGTCGAGATCGTTGCTCATGGTGGGTTTAACGTAAGAAGAAGAGATATTCCCTCAAGAATCTACCGTTCTGCCTTCGAGCGGGCCGAGGCGCGGATGGGGAGTCAGTCCGTCAATCCTAGGACAATATCTGCACAGGTGTAGGCAAGAACTGCCTGAGGGAAAAGGACCCCTCGGGGAGTATAACCTTATGTCAACAAGACCAACTCAACTCAGTCATCCCATGAATACCACGTCTCTCATCAAGCCCGCCGGCCTCTCCCTGGGCCTGCTTTTTGCCTCCCTGTTTGCCAGTAGCGCCATCGCCGGCCCCGGCCCCCAGTATTGGGCCGCGCAAGGCAAGCCGAAGGCCGACACGGTCGCCAAAGCCGATGCCACCCCGGTCAAGCTGTGTGCCGGCGCCGAAGTCGTGACGGACACGATCATGAAGCCCGCCATGGCGAACGGCAAAGGCCCGTTGGTTCCCACGCAGATCGGCTCGAAGACCGTTTGCCACATGTGCCCGGTCACCACGCTGGTCACCAAGAGCTCTTTCGGCAACGGCAAGGGTCCGAGGACGGTCACCGAAGAGACCAAGGTCGGCCCCGAGCACAACTGCGCCAAATGCACCGGAACGCCGGCCAAAGCCTGACTCAGGCTGAAGTGAACATGCCCAAGCTGTCCACCTAGCCCCCAGTCCCGCCGCCCGCTGCAGACCGCAACGGGCGGCCTTCGTCTCGCCCATTCCATGAAACCATCCTCCGCCGCACCACTCCTGTCGGGATTGCTCGTGCTCGTATCGGGCTGCACCGTTCTTCCCTCGTCGGCCGAGAAGGAAGTGCGCACTGAATCAACCCGCCTCGGGCAGGTGCTGCACGCAGCAGATCAGCCATTGCCGGCACCGCACGCCCCGCTCGCCGATTACCTGAGGTATGCGGTGCTACGGCACCCCCAGGTGCTTGCCGCCTACAGCGACTGGCAGGCGAGTGTGTTCGCCATCGCGCCCACCCGGGCGCTGCCCGACCCGCAACTGACGTTCGAGGCGGACGTGGCGGACACGCTGATGACTTTCATGCCCGGGCTGATGTTCGACTTCATGACGCCCGGCAAACGCCGGGCCATGGCAAACGAAATGACCGCCGCCAGCTCGGTGGCCTACCGGAACTACGTTGCGACCGTCCTGCGGACGGCGGCCGACGTTCGGAAGGCTTGGGTCGAACTCGCTTTTGCCGACGAGGCGCTGAACCTGCGCCAGGCCTCCCTGCGCGCCCTCGCACAATCGCAGGAACTCGCCCAGATCGACTATACCACCGGTCGGGGCATGGGCACCCTGTCGGAATCGGTCCGCCTTTCCAACGACCTCGCCAAGGTGCGTTCGGACATTGCCGTCCTGGAGGATCGCCAGCGCGCCGCTCGGACGCGGTTCAA
>JBDKHE010000611.1:0-7399 GCA_039797805.1 Verrucomicrobiota bacterium | reverse complement strand
TGGTCTGGGAAGGTGGCTTCCCCTTCGACTCCTGACAAGCCATGCGCCCCCACCGTTTCCTGCTCTCCCTTCTCCTCCTGCTGCCGGCAGCGCTGCGGGCCCAGTCGGAGGTGGACATCTTCGATCTGCAGCAGGCGCAGAACATCTTCGGGCGCCAGAAGCAGAAGGCGCTCGCGCTCGATCCCAAGCGCATCATCAACGAGTCGTCCGGTTTCCTGCACGAGCGCGAGCCCGAAATGACCGCGGAGGAATACGCACTCTATGAAAAGGTCGTGACCATGCTCGGTTCCAATCCGGCCTTTGCCCTGCGCCTGTTGGAAGGCATGATGAAAGAAGGTGAACCACCCAGCCCCGCTTTCGAATTCATCCTAGGCAACGCCTATTACGCCGCGGGTGACAATGCCCGGACCGAAACAAGCTACCGTAACGCCGTCAAACGCTACCCGGCCTTCCTGCGCGCCTGGAACAACCTGGGCGTGCTGTATTACTCGACCGACCGCTTCGCCGATGCCGTGCAGGCCTTTTCCAAATCGGTCTCGCTCGGTGATCGCGATCCGACCACTTACGGACTGCTTGGCTACAGCCTCGAAAAGGAGAACAACCTCATCTCGGCCGAGGTTGCCTACATGCAGGCGCTGTCGGGCGACCCGGGCAACGCCGACTGGCAGGAAGGGCTGCTGCGGATCTGCATCCAAGGCGGACAGCTGGTGCGGGCCGAGGCCATCGCCCGCGAGCTCATCAAGGGCCGGCCCACCGACGCGCGATTCTGGCTGATCCTTGCCAACGTGCTGCTCACCGCGGAGCGCAAGCTCGACGCCATGGCGGTGCTGGAGCTTTGCGCCGGTGCCGGCGTCGCGGGCGAGGATGAACTCGTGCTGTTGGGAGACCTCTACGCGGAGAAAGGACTCTATCCCGAGGCCCTGGCCATCTACACGAAGCTGGTGAAGCCCGAGTCAGCGACCGGCGAGCAGAAGCTGCTGCGCCTCGCGCAAACCCACGCCGCCGCGGGCCGCATGGCCGAGGCGGATCGGGCGCTGCAGGCCCTGCCCGCGGGACTTTCCCCGCCAGGGCGCATCACCCGCCTGCTGGTGCAGGCGCAGATTGCCCGAGGTGCCGGGCGCTGGGACGAAGCGCGCCGCGCGCTTGAGACGATTCTCGCCGAACAGCCGCGCCATGGCCCGGCCCTGCTCGCGCTCGGTGGCGTGCAGGTCGCGGCCGGTGACGAGGCTCGCGCCGCCTTTGCCTTTGAAGCCGCGCTCCAGATCCCGGAGACCGCGTATCGGGCCAGCCTGGAACTGGCCAACCTCGAGTTGCGCAACCGCAACTACGCGCGCAGCGTCGCCCACCTGCAGAGAGCCCTCAGTCTCGAATACACCGACGAGGTTGCCGACTACCTCGCCCGTGTTCGCACGCTGGTGGACACCGAGCCAACCCCGCGATCCTGAGCCGCCCGTTTGACTCTCCCGCCAGTCGGATTCACGTTCATCCTGCCCCGTCCGTCCGTTACCCACCAATGAAAACTGCCTTCCTGCGCTTCCCGTTGCTCGCTGCCCTGGCCGGTTCTTGCTGTGCGGTGTCTGGAACGGCGAAGGTCGCGACGGCCCCGACCTCTCCCCGTCCGGTCATCTACATGGGCGCCGATCTCTCCGTGCAGCAGGGTAAGAATTTCTACCAGGTTGAGGATGTGGATGGCAGCGAGTTTGTGATCTCGGTGGGCGGCAAGAACAAGTTCGTGCGAACCCGCATGCAGTCGAACAACGTGAAGGTCAAAAAGGAGCTGAAGTTTTCTCCCCTCAGTGTGCAGCTGGATGACATGCAGGGCGTGGCCGGCTACACCCCGGCGGCGGATCCGCGGCACAAATTCAACGCCCGGTCAGGCGCGGCGAGCGGCGCCAAGGCGGCCAGCGAACTTGCCGCTTATCGGTCCGGAGAAATCCAGTCGGCGTTGAGTGCCTTGGGGAACAATCCCAACGGCGCCGATCCCGTCCGGCAGGCGCAGCTGCAGAGCAGCCTGGAGACAGAGCAGGCGAACCAAAACCTCGCGGACTACCAATTGGGCAGCGACTACAGTTCCATCCCCTCCATGGCCAACGATCTGGCGAAGGAACTGGACGAGGGCAATTTTGACATGGTGGACGTCTCGTTCCGGATATCGTCCCCGGAGCCGCTCGACGATCCTTACATGGTGGTGCTGGTGGAATTCCAGCCGCGCGGCGCGAAGCCGGGCGAGAGCAGTCTGCTGATTCACGCCAAGGCCCTGGATCCCATCGATACGAAGCCGAAGTACATCCGGGTGCGCGAGGGCGGCATGCCGGTGGGTTTCAAGTTTCTGCGGCATGAGGTCCACATCTACAACCGGGGCCGCGAGGTGGCGACGAACGCCTCCTCCAAGCGCGTCGAGCTCACGCGCGAGGAAGCCCGGCTCTACCTTGTGATCGAGCATATCGGCGCCAACAAGGGAGCAACCCAGGTCGCCGAAGCCGTGCGCGGCAGTCTCTCCCCGGCGATTCGAAGCCGTTTGCGTCCGGATCAGCTGGAGAACGTGAGTTACGTCCGCGTCTCGAAGGACGGGGTGCCGCTGGGCGTCTATGTCGATGAATCGGCCAGTCTGCCCGTGAGCGACGAAGAACTCGTGGCCGCGGTTAAAGACGCTTTTTTCAAACCGGCCCTCCACGACGGAAAACCTGTCGACGGGGTCGTGCGTGTCAGGCTGGGTGAACTGACTTTATGACCAATCGGCCGCTGCCATGTTTTTTCCGAGAATCCATGCAAATCCTGCGGCCTGCGCCACGATCCTAGGACTGGCGCTGCTGGGATCGCTCGCGCCAAGAACGGGCGCGGAGACGACCAAGCCAGACGCGGCGCACGAGCTCGTTCTTTTCATGGGGCTCGATCTCTCGGTCAAGGAGGGCAAGCGCTTCTATCAGGTCGAGGATGTGGATGGCAGCGAGTTCGTGATTTCGGTGGACGGCAAAAACAAATTCGTGCGGACCCGGATGCAGTCCAACAACCTCAAGATCGGACGCGACCTCAAGATCGCCCCAGTATCCGTCCAGCTCGACGATATGGAGGGCCAGGCCGGTTACACGCCCGCCGCCGATCCACGCCTCAAATTCGACCGGCGCTCGGGTGCGGCCATCGGGGCCGAAGCGGCCAGCCGGCTCGCGGAATACAATGTCACGGAAATCACCGACACGCTGTCGAAGATCAATCCCGCCTACGACGGCAGCAACCGCAAGGGGCAGCTTGAGGCCGCGCGGGAGGTGGAGCAATCGAACCTCGCGCGCGCGGAGTACCATCTGAGCAGCGATTACAGCTCCACGCCCTCCATGGCCAACGATCTGGCGAAGGAGCTGGCCGAGGGCAATTTTGACATGGTGGACGTTTCGTTCCGGATATCGTCTCCGGAGCCGCTCGACGATCCTTACATGGTGGTGCTGGTGGAATTCCAGCCGCGCGGCGCGAAGCCGGGCGAGAGCAGCCTGCTGATTCACGCCAAGGCCCTGGATCCCATTGATGCGAAACCGAAATACATCCGGGTGCGCGAGGGCGGCATGCCGGTGGGATTCAAATTTCTGCGGCATGAGGTCCACATCTACAACCGGGGCCGCGAAGTGGCGACGAACGTATCCTCCAAGCGCGTCGAGCTCACGCGCGACGAAGCCCGGCTCTACCTCGTGATCGAGCACATCGGCGCCAACAAGGGTGCAACCTTGGACCCGGTGCCCGTCGCCGGCTGCCTGACAGCCTCCATGCTGAAGGGAATCCCTCCCGAGCTGCTGAATCAGGCCTGTTATGTCCAGATTTCCAAGGACGGGCAGGTTCGCGGTGTCTTTGCCGACGTTGGCGCGAGTCGGCCGATCGCCGACGCAGCCATCACTCGCCTCCTGGACAAGGCCATGTTCAAGCCGGCTCTGGCGGCGGGCCAGCCGGTGGACGGCGTCGTTCGCGTCCGTCTTGTCGATCTGACGCTTTGAATTCGGTCTTAGCGGAAAAGGAATAGGGCGGCGACGCCGACCGCGGCCAGGCCCGCGCCGAAGAAATAGGAGGCGCGTGGTCGGTTGCCTTCCATGCGGACGGAGAAAGGGATGATCAGCAGCGGTGAGGTGGCCACGATGGCTTGAACGATCCCGGCCGGCGTGGTTCGCAGGGCCCACTGGAAAAACACCACGCCCAGGATCGGACCGGTGAACGCGTTGGCCAGCACCCAGGCCCAGGCCCGCCCGGGGCGTCTGGGTTGATCGATGCGTCGCCAGCAAACAAAGCCCCACGCCAGTGCGGCCACGAGCAGGCCGGCGATGACGCGCAGATAGGCGGCGGTACCGGCATCAATGGGTGCGTCCAGCTGGCGGGCGACGGCGAAGGCCTTGCGGCTCAGGACGGCGCCGGTGCCTTGGCCCAGAGCGGAAAACAGGGCCCACGCCAGTCCCGCCGGCCACTCCGTCGGCGAAACCCGGGGCAGACTGCGCGGCATCAACCCGAGGGTGACCCCGCTGAGCGTGATGGCGATGCCGGCGGTCTGCACCAGCGTCAAACCGGTGCCCAGCCAGGTCCATTCGAGCAACGCAGCCGTCACTGCGGAACCGCATTGCACGATCAGCGTGGACAAACTCGAACCGAGTCGGGGCAGCGATTGAAACATGGCCAGTCCACCGAGCCCGAAACCCGCCAGCCCACCCAGGAAAAACCAGCCCTTGGCGGCGCCCCCAAAGCCCGCGCCCCAGCCGTGGGCCCACAGTCCCAACGCAAGGAGCGCAACGAACAGGCGCCAGAAATTCGCCGCCGAACTGCCCAACCGGTGGGCTGCCTGGTTGGCGAATACCGGCGTGAGGGCGAAACAGAGGGTGGTGGCGAGAGCGCCGATCATGAGGATTGGGTTACCAGGTGTATTCCATGCCGCAGGTGATGCCACGGCCGTTGCCTGGCAGAAAGATCGTGGTGGCAGCCGGATTGCGCGCGAGATCCAACACCCCGGCGGTGCTGGCGATGTAGTGCCGATCAAACAGGTTGTGTCCGGACACCACCACGCTGACGCCCGTGCGGAATTTCCAGCCGAGCCGGGCATCCCAACGCAGGTGGCAGTCATAGAAAAGCCGGTTGGCGTGATCGACGGGTGTCCGGCCCGAAATCCAGTTGGCCTCGATGCCGGCATACCAGCCGGCCGGATGTTCGTAGAGCAGATCCGCGTTGCCGAGCTGCGCCGGGGCGCCGGCCAGGCGGTTCTGCCCGTAGACGGCATCATGGGCGAAATTGAACCGGCTCCAGTTGGCGGTCGTGCTCAATGTCACGCGATGAGCCGACTCGAGCAGGCGCCAGCGGAGCACGGCTTCGACGCCCTGATGACGGGTGGCGCTGGCATTCACCGCGCCGCGGGGCAGACCGGCGGCGTCGGCGAGGCGGAGAATTTCGTGCCGCCACCACGCGCGATAGGCGGTGACATTCCAGCTCAGCGGTCGGGTCCGACCCCGCAGGCCCAGCTCGGCCGTGGTGGCGTGTTGGGCCTCGAGCTCACGCTGGCGCAAAGTGAGGTTGGGGTGGGTGCCTTGCACGGACAACAGGTCGTCGAACACGGGCGGCTCCGCACCGCGGGACCAGGCGGCGTAGACGGACATTTCCGGTTGCACGAACCACTGTACCCCGAACCGGGGGGACACGTCCGCGTAGCGAAACGTTCGGCTGAGTTCGCCGGAGACGCTGGTGGGCGTCAGTCGGTCGAAGATCTTCCGTTGAGACTGGAGCAACGTGAGCCCGGCGCCGACGGCCAGATTGGATCGCAGCCAGACGATGTCTTCGAGGCTGAGCGCCAGGGTCTGTGCCGCCAGATCATTGGCGCCGAAACGAGTGCCCCGGGTGCCCAGATTGTTCAGGAAGCGATCCTGCTGCGTGGTGCCGATTGAAAATACGGCCCGGGCCAGCAGGTGATGCTCAAGGGAACCGAAGCTGATCCGTCGAGAGAGGGTCAGGTGGCCGTTCAGGTCGTCGCCGGTGGCCAGCGTTTCCCCGTTGGGTTGAAGCTGGCGGAAGTCATCGCGCCAGTGTTGCCAGGCGAGGCCCGCAGCGGTGGCTGCCTCCGGAGTACCCTGTTTGAATTGCGTGGCGACGCGCAGGAGCGAGGAATCGCGCCGGGGCTGATCACGCACCACGGCCGCGAAGTTCGAGCGAGGTTTTTCCAGGGCCTGCGTCAAGGTGAGGGGACCGGGTACCTCATAGCGCGGGTTGGCGAAATAGACCGAGGTTTCCCACTGGCGTTCAGCCGCGGAGAGATGTTGGACGCGGACCAGCGCGGCGGAGCGTGTTTGGGTGCTGAGAGGACGGTAACCTTCCTGGCGCTGGTGCGAAGCGGCCACCTGCACCGGGACGCCGGCGAGGGTCACCGCGTCAGAAAGTTGTCCGCGCCAGGCGCCAAAGGAACCGGTTTGGAGCCGAAGCTGGCTGGCCGACGTGCCCATGGGTGCGGGCACGGCATTCAACACACCGCCCAGCGCCGCCGGGGTGAGGGCGGCATGCAGGGTGCCACGGTAGACCTCGATGCGTGGAAAGAGCATGGGGTCCAGCAGCCCGCTGTGGAAAGACCCGTCGGCGCGGGCAAACGAGAGACCGTCGAGGAGAAACGCCACGCCGCGGCTGGTCGGTGCGCTGTCCAGGCCGGAGCCACGGATGATAAAACGCGGAGGCTCGAAGCCGCCGAAGCTTTCCTGCAGGAGGAGACCGGGCATCCGGCGCAAGGTCTCGCTCAAGGTCGAGAGGTTGCGGCCGGACCAGGCCTTGTCGCCCGTCATGGCTGTGGAACCGAAGGTGGAGGCAAAGGAGTCGTCCCGGGCGGGTGCCGTGTGGGAGTCCACACGCACCTCGACCAACCAGGGCGGCAGGGTGATGGGGTCGCCTTCCGGTTGGGGTGTCAGGCTGTGCGCGGTGGCTGGAA
This sequence comes from Verrucomicrobiota bacterium, assembly GCA_039797805.1. Taxonomy (GTDB): domain Bacteria; phylum Verrucomicrobiota; class Verrucomicrobiia; order Opitutales; family Opitutaceae; genus Lacunisphaera. The sequence goes on along the minus strand of JBDKHE010000611.1, from coordinate 477 downwards.
CGGTTTGGGCGGCCAGGGCCAGGGCGCAGGCGCTGAGGACAAAAAAAAGAACCGATCCGCGATCGGTTCTGCGCATCAGCGCCGGGGCGGGAGGAGCCGACGGCGCGCGGGGAAGGTCAGGGGGTGGAGCACAACACGACATGGCGTGGGGGATCACCGCTGGTATAGCGGCCGGGCCTGGTAACGGTTGTGGAGCAGGTGGTGGGCTTTCTCGCCCAAGGGTTCGCCGAGAAACTCCTCGTAGACGCGGATGACCTCCGGGTTTTCGTGGGAGCAGCGGATCTTGCGGTCGCGATCGTCCTGATAGAGACCGGCGATCCGCTGCTGGCGGCGCTCATTGTCGACGCCATACGGCTGGCCGCCGCCGCCGATGCAACCGCCCGGGCAGGCCATCACCTCGATGAAGTCATAGGGGGAGGGCAGGCCCTCGCGGCGGGCCGCGCGCACGCGTTCGAGCACGGTGGCGACGTTCGCGAG
>JBDKHE010000610.1:0-3910 GCA_039797805.1 Verrucomicrobiota bacterium | reverse complement strand
GGAAGTCTACCGGATCGCGGCCGGCCGCATGGGCGAGTTCGTCGATGAAGCCCTGCATGACAAAGGCCAGCCCATTGCTGCCGGGGGCGCGCATCGGACCGGTCGGGACCATGGTGGCGATGATCGACTGGTCGAACCGGAAGTTCGGGATAAAGCGGGCGGGCAGTTCGTCCGGACTCATGCTGGCGGAAGAGGCCGGCTTGTCCGTGCCACGGTAGCCAAAGGTGACGAAGTGATCGTGCCAGGCGATGAGCTTGCCGGACGCGTCCACGGCTCCCTTCAGGAAATGGAAACCACCGGGCCGGTGATAACAATCGTGGCGCATGTCGTCCTCGCGGGTCCACGTGAGTTTGACGGGCGCGCCGTTGGTGCGCATGGCGATGGCGGCCGCCTCGGCCATGTAGTCGTTGGCCAGCCGGCGGCCGAAGCCGCCGCCGCCACGCACGAAGTTCAGCTTTATCTTTTCCTTCGGCAGCTTGACGGTGCTGGCCACGAGGTCCTGGCCCGCGCCGGGGGTTTGCGACGTTGTCCAGAACTCGATGCCGCCATCGCGGGCCCACGCGGTGCAGCCTTGGGGCTCCAGCGTGGCGTGATTGAGGAAAGGGTAGTAGTAGTTGCCCTCGACCGTGTGGGCGGCGGAGGCGAAGGCGGCGTTGACATCGCCGTCGTTGCGCTGGTTGGTCCCGGGACTACGGGCAAGGACCTCCGCCTGCGTCTCGTAGGCCTCGCTGTTGTGGCCGTCGCCGCTGCTTTCATCCCATTCCACGTACAGTGACTTCTTCGCGGAGAAGGCCGCCCAGGTGGAGGTGGCGATGATCGCGACGCCGGGGGCGAGGCCGCTCACGTTCCCCGTGCCTTCCAGAATGAAACAATCGAGCACGCCGGGCAGTTTCTTGATGCGCTCGGTGTTGGCGCTGATGACCTTGCCGCCATAGACGGGACATTTTTCGTAGGCGGCGTACACCATGCCGGGCAGCTTCTGGTCGATGCCGAAGAGGGCCTTGCCGGTGACAATCGCCGGATTGTCGACGCCACCCACGCGCGAACCCATGATGCGGAACTCGCCCTCCTTTTTCAGGCGGACGGTTTTCTCGTCGGGAATCGGGAGCGTGGCGGCCTTCGTGGCGAGCTGGCCGTAAGTCAGGCTGCGACCGCTCGCGAGGTGGAGAACCTTGCCTTTTTCGGTCGTCAACTCCCCGACGGGGACATTCCAAGTCTGGGCGGCGGCCTCGACCAACATGACCCGGGCGGTGGCCCCGGCCACGCGCAGGCGCATGTAGTTGTCCGGGGTGGAGCGGCTGCCCCCGGCGAATTGCGGTCCGACGTCGGACCGGAGGCCGGCCTGTTCGATGACAATCGTGTTGAAATCGGCGTCGAGCTCATCCGCCACGATCATGGGCAGGTGGGTCTTCACGCCTTGGCCGGTCTCAGGATTCTTCGCGAGGATCGTGATGATGTTTTCCGGGGTGATCGTGATGAACGGATTCGGCGTGAACTGGCGCGCGGTGTTGTCGAGCAGGTTGCCCTGGGCAAACACCTGGCCTGGCAAGACGTAGCCAATGGCGAGACCACCGCCGGCGAGGGCGGTCACGCGGAGAAATTCGCGGCGGGAAACGGCAGGCGTCTTCATTTGGCGGCCTCCACGGGTTTGCCCATGGCCGCGGCGCCCTTGATGGCGGCGCGAATGCGGACATAGGTGCCGCAGCGACAGAGGTTGCCCGCCATGGCCGCGTCGATATCGGCGTCGCTGGGGGAGGAGGTCTGCTTCAGGAGCGCGGCGGCCGTCATGATCTGACCGGCCTGACAGTAGCCGCACTGCGGCACGTCGTGTTCGCACCAGGCCTGCTGCAAGGGGTGGGCTCCCGCCGGATCCAGCCCCTCGATCGGCGTGACGGGCATGCTGCCCACCGCCGAGACGGGCGTCTGGCAAGAGCGCACCGGTGCGCCGTTGAGATGCACCGTGCAGGCGCCGCACAGCCCCAGTCCGCAACCGTACTTGGTGCCGACGAGGTTGAGGTTGTCGCGGAGGGCCCAGAGGAGAGGGGTGTCTGCCGGCACATCAAGGGTGCGGGCCTGCCCGTTTACTTTCAGGGTGTAGGTAGGCATGGGGGGGAAGCTGCCTCAACCTGTCAATGATCGGGGGTGCGTCAAATCCCCAAATCAAAAAAACCTTAAGGAATCTCACCCGCACAGGTGACAAGTCCAGTTCCACGCGCATGCGGCGCAACCGAGGGCTCGACAGGGCCTGAGTAGGGTCAGTCTCCGACTGGCCCGGTAGTTCGTGCGAACTCGGCCGGTCGAAGACCGGCCCTACCTCGGAGGGCAGCGTCGCTTTTCGTTGTGGGTCGGTGGTGCTGGTGGCCGACCCGGGATGAACACTTAACAGATAGGTGTCCGCCGGAACTTTCAGGCTGGTTGACCAATTCGGTGGCCAAGCCCTAGCTGCCAGCGTTCGTCTCCTTTGAGACTCCATTTGTGAGGAGTGGGACTACTGGGTTGTGGCAGCAGAGGCATGTATCGGAATAGTATGCCTTGATTGATTTCCTGAAAGAACCGGCGGACAGGACTAATATCGGCGCGAACGCAGCCGGGCTTAACGCCAATCTCACTTGCTGCGCAGGACGCTCAGGCCGCCGTTGACCGAGTCGAGCTTGACGCGGGTGCCGCCGCCGTTGACGGCGCCGTGGAGTTCGCGCTTGTCGGATTTCTCGAGGGCGATGGGGAAATCACAGTTCACGCGGCCGTTGACCGTGTCGGTGTCGAGATCGAAGGCCGCGCCGGCGGGCAGGGTGAGCTTGCAGGAGCCGTTGACGGTACGGAGGGTGATGCTGCCGAAGGCGGGCATCGTGGTGTAGGCGACGCGGACGGACCCGTTGACGGTGGCGTAGCGTCCCGGTCCCGTGAGGCCCTCGGCCTCGATGCCGCCGTTGACGGTTTCGAGGGTGATCTCGCCGCGGACGCCCGAGACATGGATGTTGGCGTTGACGACGTCGACCTTGTCGAGGGCAGCACCGGCGGGCACCATGAGCTTGTAATGGACCTGGGCGTTCATCGTTTCCCAGAACTTCCATTTCTTCTCGTACTCGGTCTTAACCCGGAGCCGGCGGGGCGAGGAATCGATCTGGAGGTGCATGCGATCGAGCCCTTCCTGATCGGAGGCGGTCTTCTCGGCCTCCAAGGCGACCTCGGCCTTGTCCCAGCCGATGATTTCGACCGAGCCGTTGATATTTTCCAGGTGGATCGAGCCGTTGGCGTCGAGCGGGTAGGTCTGGGTAAATTTTTCAGTGACCTTGGCCTGCGCCACGGAGGCCAGCGCCAGGGCGAGGGAGAGCAGAATCGAGGGTGTTTTCATGAATCAGCGGGTGGGATTGTCGGCGGAAGCATGGCAACGCATCGCCGTTGCTTCAAGGACACGCTGGCGGCCCGGCAGTTGCAGTCATTTTGGGTCCTTTGGTTTGCCGCAATCAGCGCCGCGCCGCCCTGATTGGGCAATAATGCGGCCAGCGGGTCGCGATCATTTTCCCCGGAGACTGACAAGGGGTTTGCGAATCCTGCGTAGGCAGTTCTGTTCTCAGGGACTATTTACTCCAAGGTTGTTACCACAACGTGGTTTCCGCCGTCTTACTTCTATCCATGTCCGCACATCCGCCGTCCCCACGCTCTCGCTGGTTTCTTTATGGCATCACAGTCCTGCTTTTTGCTGCCGGGGTGTGGTATTTCAGCATCCGGAAGAAGAATACCGAAGGTCGCTATGGCCCCAATCCCGCCTGGGCGGTCACCGCTGACGGCCGTTCGCCGGCCATGCCCGTCAAGGTGGTCAAGGCGGAGCGCCGCGACCTTGCGGTCCATCTCAAGGCCATCGGCACGGTCACACCACTGAACACCGTCACGGTGCAAAGCCGGGTCGACG
>JBDKHE010000609.1:0-3506 GCA_039797805.1 Verrucomicrobiota bacterium | reverse complement strand
ACGCGTGGCTTGGCGAGGTCGTCAACCCCGGCGGAGCAAATCGCCCTGTTGGGGCGCACTGCCGCCTACCTGGCCGTGTTCGGTGTGCTGCTGAGTATCGGAGTGGTCATGGGCCGCTGAGGGGTGCGGCTCCTGCGTCGATGGACGCAAAAAAGGCGGGATCAGTGATCCCGCCGGGAAAAGGAAGACGACGGACGTGCGGTGGAGGCGCTCAGACCTTGCCGGCCAGCTTCGTCTTGAGCGTGGCCTTGTCCATCATGCCGACATACTGGTCGACCAGCTGGCCGCCCTTGAAGAGAAGCATCGTCGGGATGGCCCGGACACCGTACTGGGCGGCGAGGTCGCCGTTGTCGTCGACGTTGACCTTCGCGATCTTCAACTTGCCGTCCAACTCAGTGGCGAGCTCATCGAGGATCGGCGCGATGGCCTTGCAGGGTCCGCACCACGGAGCCCAGAAATCCACGAGAGTGGGCGTCGCGCCGGCAACGGCGGCGGCGAAGTTGGCAGTGTCGAGTTGAGCGATTTTGTCGGACATGGTGTTGATTAAAGTGAGTGGAGAGGGAAAGGCAAGTCGCGGTCAACGCGGCGTGGATTTATGGATGATTTCGGCGAGTTCCTGGGGCTCGACGGCGTGGAGGCTCTTGCCGCGGGTCTTCAGGGTTTCGAAGGTCTTGATCACGGTCTCGGTCATGCGGCCGTGGGTCTCCTCGGATCCGCCGACGATGGTGAATTCCTCCGCCCGGGTCAGGCGCTTGTGGCCATCCTGATGATCGAGCCCAACCCCGAGGAGGTGGGCGGACTTCGGCTTACGGCGTCGCGGGACTTTCTTCATCTTGCGTGGCCACGGTGTGCGGCCCGGTCGTGGTTTCAAGCGGCTTTTGCTCAACCGCCGTGCAGAGAATGTCGGTGAAGGCCTCGTTTTGGGCGATGGTCAGCCGGTTGAGCCGGGTGAGTTCGAGCACGGCGAGAAAGGTGGCGACGAGGCGGCGCAGCGTGGTCTTTTCGGGCAGGAGCTGGGTGAAGACGAAGCTTTTCTCGGTCTTGATCCATTCCAACACATATTCCATCTGGTCGGCGACGGTGACCTGCTCGGCGTGGATTTCGCCGACGACGAGCTTCTCTGCGAGCCGCCGGAGCACGAGGTTGAAGGCGTTCCAGACCTCGATGCGGTCCACGTGCTGCAAGGGCCGGTCCGTGGCGGGGGCAAAGGCAGACGCGATGCGGGGCAGCGTGTTCTGGGCATCCAGCGCCATCTGGCCCAGATTGCCGGCGGCCTCCTTGAATTTCTTGTATTGGAGCAGCTGGTGGACGAGTTCCCAGCGGGGATCCAGATCATCCTCCTCGGCGTTGGGATCCACGGCCTGCTGATGCTTCGGCAGGAGCATCCGGCTCTTGATCTCCATCAACGTGGCCGCCATGACGAAAAATTCGCCGGCCACCTCGATCTGGAGTTCCTTCATCGCATAGATGGCTTCCAGGTACTGCTTGGTCACCGAGGTGATCGGGATGTCGTAGATGTCCAGTTCGCTCTTCCGGATAAGAAAGAGCAGCAGATCCAGGGGACCTTCAAAGACGGGGAGTTTGATGCGATAATCGGCTTCGGCAACCACGGGCCGAGTCGAGGGGCCGGCCGCACGCGGCGCAACCGGAAAAGTGTCCCGACCGGCCGGATAGTTCCCGCACTTTCCACTTGAACCCGGGGCGCGGGATGGGAACCTATCCGGTGATGTCCTCCGCCGCCTATCTGCCCTTCCTTATCCAGATCGCGCTGGCTGCCGTGATCACGATCGTGGTCATCGCCGCCAGTCATCTGCTCGGCCAGCGCGCCCGCGGCAGCAAGATCAAGGACGCGGCCTACGAGTGCGGCATCCATTCCGACGGCAGCACGCACACCCGTTTCTCGGTGAAGTTCTACGTCACGGCGATGCTGTTCATCCTCTTCGACATCGAGGTCGTCTTTCTCATCCCGTGGACGTTCGTCTATCGTGATTTTCTCGCCAATCACATTTCCATCCTTGCGCCGATGATGTTCTTCCTTGGCGTGCTCGTGCTGGGGCTCTTCTACGAAGTGAAGAAGGGTGCTCTTGAGTGGGAAAAATGACGCGGCTGGCCGCGTCCGTCTGATCCATGCGGCTCGATAAATACATTTCCCGGAGCCGGATTGTCGACCTCGGCAGCGCCGATCTCGAAGGAGCGCTGGTGGAGCTGCTCAATCCCACGGTCGAATCCTTTCCCGACCTGAACAAGGATTCGTTGCTGAAAGGCCTCCTACGGCGGGAGAGCACGATGACCACCTACCTTGGCCAGGGTGTCGCGATGCCGCACGTGCGCGTCAAGATGGGCCGGCGGTATGTCCTGGCGGTCGGCCGCAGCCATTACGGCATCCGTTACGACAGTGCGATCGAGAGCGAGCCGGTGAAGCTGGTGATTCTGCTGATCGCCGACGAGAAGACGCGCGATTACCTTCAATTGCTCGCGGCGCTGGCACAGTTGCTGAAGGAAGCCGATTTCGTCGACAGCCTCGTCAAGGCCCCGGATCTCGATACGCTCTATCAAAGACTGTTCGCTGGGTTTGGCGGGGTGGCGCCCCAGCCTCTGCCGGAGGCCCTGACCCGGGTCAATCGGGCGGTGCTCGCCGCCGCCCAGAAGGTCGCCTCGGGCAGCGATTGCACCGCGCTCATGGTGTTTGGCGATGCGTTCACGGGCCGCCTGGGCGCGCCCAAGTGGGCCTCCTCCCCCAAGACGATTTTGGTCACCCGCAACCTGCCCGAAGGGGAAGTGCGTCCCGGTCGCTTTGACGAACACATCCAGGTGCGCTCGTTCTCGAATCAACGGATGGCCCAGTTGCGCAGCGCCGTCTTCGTGGGCCTCACGCGTGGGATCATCACGTTCAAGGACCGGCTGTGTTGCATCGGGGGCATCGCGGGTACGAACCAGTTCGACTCGATCATCGTGGTGGATGTGGAGAAGGAGTTCTCCACCCTGTTCACCGGGCATGCCGATCTGCTGCCCTCGGATGTAAAACCGGAGGTGCTGGAGCGCGTCATTGCCGTTGCCACGGAACTCGCCGTCGAGGGGCGCGAAGGCCGGCCGGTGGGCTGTCTCTTTGTGCTGTGGGACAGCGAAAAGCTGGAAGAGCTCACCAAACCGTTGGTGCTCAATCCATTCTATGGGTACAAGGAAGAGGATCGCAACATCCTCAATCCGTTCATGGATGAGACCATCAAGGAGTTTTCCTCGATCGACGGCGCCTTTGTGATCCGGGGTGACGGGGTGGTGGTCGCGGCCGGATCGCTCATCCAGGCGTCCGACTACAATCATGCGCTGCCGAGTGGGCTGGGCTCGCGCCATGCCGCGGCGGCCGCGATCTCAGTGGCTGCCAATTGCATCGCGCTGGTGGTGTCTTCGAGCTCCGGCCAGCTGACCCTGTTTCGTCGGGGCGTGATGATGCCGTTGACGGAGAAGAAGGTAAGCAACTGACGAGCCGGTCTTTGGCGGCAAAGGGG
>JBDKHE010000608.1:0-2664 GCA_039797805.1 Verrucomicrobiota bacterium | reverse complement strand
AGTCGACGGCTTTGCCGTCGAGGGCTTCTTGTATCGCTAGGTGCGTCATTGCGGTGGTGGTGGCGGCGCCGTGCCAGTGTTTTTCGCCGGGCGGGAACCAGACGACGTCACCGGGGCGGATTTCCTCGATGGGGCCGTCTTCGCGTTGCACGCGGCCGAGGCCGGCGGTGACAATCAGGGTCTGGCCGAGCGGATGCGTGTGCCAGTGCGTTCGGGCCCCGGGCTCGAAGGTGACGCTCGCGCCCATCGCTCTGGCGGGACTGGGTGCGGAGAACAGGGGCTCGATCCGCACGCTGCCAGTGAACCAATCGGACGGACCTGGGTTGACGGGACGGGAGCTGGCGCGGGTGATTTGCATGGGGGATTGAGCGGGGAGCGGGGAGAAAGGAGCGGAGAGTAGAGATCTGAGACCTGAATGCTGAATGCGTGAGTATGTTGAACGGTTTTACCGGGGGGCCGAGGCAATTAAGAACTGGGTGTCTTGGAACTCAGTTTTCTCTGTTAGCTCCTGTGAAAGGCAGAGGGATGGTCCGGAACGCAGGTGCGGGATCCCGGGACTTAAGGGAAAATTTCGGGCGGGCGGTTTTTTAAAGCAAAGTCCTTAAGATAAATGCGGGGGTCCCGTTTAGCTTGTCTGTGGACGCACCCTCCATCATTTCCCTTCCTCCTTGCTGGCAGCCGCGGGCGGATCTTTCGTTCCGGGATGTCTTCACAAACTTTTCCGGCGAAACCTGCTTGAGCGAGTCGGGCGCGCCACGCTTGCGTCGGTAAGCGGCCCGGTCCTTTTCGCCAATCTCTCATGATTCCCTCAACCCATGCATCGTCCCAGGAAGTGACCCGGTTTCTCGCCGGCAGTCTCTGGCTGCACCATGATGCCTGTGCCTGGATTCCCGTCGAGGAGGTCACCACCTGGGCCCATGCCGAGCGCTTCGTCGACGCCACGGTCGCCATGGCGATGAGTCGCCGCGTGGACTGTTCGCTGCAGTTAAACCTGCGCTTCGCCTCGCTGGGGATCGGGCTCGAGCCGATCGCCATCAGCTACACGCTGTTTGCGATGGGGGAAGGCCTGTTGGTTTCGGAGGACGGGCGCATCATGCGGTCCTTCGGCCATGCCTTCGCCTGGGCCTGCCACCTACGGATGACTGATCCGCAGCAATCCATCGCGGTGCGCCAAACCTGTCGCGTGCTTTCGGAATATGTGGAGGTCTCGGACGGCAACATTTCCCCGCCGCCTCCGCTGCTGATTGCGCGCGACTCCGATACCACGACCTTGGCTGCGGCTTGAGTGGCTGGGGGGTGGGGGGAGCTGAATGCGGAGTGCTGAATGCGGAAGGCGGAATGCTGAACGCTGAATGCGGAAGGGGAATGCAGATAGTGAGCGGTGAGCAGTGAGCGGTGAGCGGAAAAGCCACCGACTTGGTGGGGCAGGCGAGGGCCTTTCTGATGAACGCGGGCGTGGGCCGACAGCGGCTCGGTGTTTCCGCGGGTCAGCTAATGTACGCGGGCATCTGGTTGAGCGCTGTGGGAAAGCAGACGCGTTTCATTCGCCCGGGGCTTCTTTGGGCTGAAGGCGAGCACGCGATCTCTCCGGCGGCCGTTGAGGATTCGGCCGACAAAGGTGGAGCGGACGAACAGGTCGTAGGTCAGGAGCGCGATCGCAATCGTGGCGCCGGAGACGAACGTCAGTTTGAGCGACCAGTGCAACGGGACTTCTGCGACCGCGACCTGCAGCCACACCACCACCGGAAGGTGGATAAGATACATCCAGTAGGACGAGTCGGCGAGGTACCGGATCACCGGTCGGTGACGGGAGCAGAATTTTCGGAAGAATCCCAAGGTCAGGGTGACGAGTGTCCACATCAGCGTCGCATAGCAGAGCACGAAGGCGAGGCGCGCGGTCTGGTAGTACGGGTGTCCGGGGTCGCCTTGGATGACGCTGAGCTTGAGGGCCAGCACGGCGCTGGCGATCGCCAGGAGCACACGCGTCACGGTCACCCGGCCGAAGGCGGTGATCGCGTCGGGTTGGCGGGCGAACATCCAACCCAAGCCGAAGGATCCGCCATACACGGCGATCGCCGGCCAATGCGGCCAGAGTGACTTGTCGGGAGTGTCCATGCCCCAGCCCTGCATGCCCCACAGAGCACCTGCGGTCGCCAGCACCAGCACTGGGAGCGCCCATGCGGAGCGGGCCAGCCAAGCCGCGCCGGCGTCGAGGCGTGGCATCAGTCGGGGGAGGACGCGATTCGCCGCCCGCGCCATCGTCCGCACCACCAGCGCGAGACCGGTGATCAGGAGCAGGTAGTAGAGGAACCACAGATGCGTTCCTGTGAACAGGTCGGTGGGGATAGTCTGGAGAGTGGCGAAGCCGGCGCGGATGCCCGCCCAGAAATCATAGTCCCCGCGCAGGCTCGCCGCGCCGATGACCCAGCCGGAGATCATCAGGGGGCGCAGAAAAAACCAGCCGGCGGCAAACGGCACGCCGATCCGGACAACCCGCGAGCCAAGGAACGCCCCCAGGCCCCGGCGCTGGAGCATGCCCTGGCTGAAAAATCCGGCGAGGAGGAAGAACAGCGCCATGCGGACGGAGTGGCTGACGAGCAGGACGTTCGCGGCGAGCTGGCTGGTCGAGACGTCCGGCACCGCCCAGCCACTGACGAAGGGCCC
>JBDKHE010000607.1:0-7492 GCA_039797805.1 Verrucomicrobiota bacterium | reverse complement strand
GAACTCGTGCCGCACTTCTTCCAGTCGCTCGCGACCACGCTGGGCGCCACCCTCCACATGTCCGTGAAGGGCGACAACACCCACCACATGATCGAGTCCCTTTTCAAATGCTTCGGTCGCGCCCTGCGACCCGCTGTCGCGCGCGGCGCCGGCAGCGACATCCCGAGCACGAAGGGCGTCTTGTGAAGGCCCCAAGTATCAGGGAACAAGTAACAAGAATCATGCATTTCCGAACCAACAGTTCTCACCAAGTCTGCGCCAGCGGACATTCCGTCTCTTGGCACTTGTTACTTGATCCCTGTTACTTCTAACCATGCTCGCAATCGTTGACAGCGGCGGCGCCAACATCGCCTCGGTGCGTTTCGCACTCGAGCGGCTGGGCGTGGCCAGTGAACTCACCGCGGATCCCGCCATCATCCGCTCCGCCGACCGGGTCATTCTCCCCGGCGTCGGCTCGGCGCAGGAGGGCATGAAGCGCCTGCACGCCAAGGGGCTCGTGGAGTGCGTCCGCGGCCTCACGCAGCCCGTGCTCGGCATCTGCCTCGGCATGCAGCTGCTGTTCGATTCCTCTGCCGAGGGCGAAACCTCCTCGCTCGGCCTGGTGCCGGGCCGCGTCGCGCTGCTGCCGGAATCCCCCGGCATCACCGTGCCGCACATGGGTTGGAACACCCTGGAGTTCAGAAAGCCCTCCGCGCTGCTGCACACCTTCGATGCAACCACGCGCTTCTATTTCGTCCACAGCTTCGCCGGCCCGGTAAACGCCTACACACTCGCCAGCTGCGAGCACGGCACGCCTTTCGCCGCCGTCGTCCAGCGCGGCAACTTCTCCGGTGTGCAGTTCCACCCGGAGCGCTCCGGGGCCGCCGGGGCCCAACTGCTGAAAAACTTCCTGGAGATGCCCGTATGAACCGGCCGGAGATTCTTCCAACCAACGTTCGGAGCACGAACATGGCCCCTTTCCTTTCATGATCATCTATCCCGCCATAGATCTGCGCGGCGGCCGCGTCGTGCGCCTCACCGAGGGTAAATTTGACCAGGAGAAATCGTACGGCGACGACCCGCTGGCCGTGGCCAAGGACTTCAAGGCTGCCGGCGCGACCTGGCTCCATGTCGTCGATCTCGACGGCGCCAAGGATCCGACCAAACGGCAGACGCCCCTCGTGGAAAAACTCGCCCGCGAGAGCGGTCTGCGCGTCCAGACCGGCGGCGGCATCCGCGACGAAGCGCAGGTGGCCACCCTCATTGCCTCCGGGGTGAAGCGGGTCATCGTGGGCAGCCTCGCCGTGCGGCAACCCGACCTTGTGCGCGGCTGGCTGAAGCAGTTCGGACCCGAGCGCATCATACTGTCGCCCGATGTGCGTCTGGACGAGGCCGGCGTGCCCCGCATCGCCGCCGCCGGTTGGCAGGAAACCACGGGCGTGGCGCTCGACGATTTCCTCACCGGCTACCTGACGGCCGGGCTCGTGCACATCCTCTGCACCGACATCAGCCGCGACGGCAAACTGACAGGCCCAAACTCCGCCCTCTACGCCCAGCTCGTCAAAAAATTCCCCGCGCTGCAGATCCAGGCTTCCGGCGGCGTCTCCTCGCTGGACGACCTGCGGGTGCTCAAGACGACCGGCTCCGCCGGCGCCATCGTCGGCCGCGCCCTCTACGAGAAGAAATTCACCCTCCAGCAGGCACTGGCCTGCTGAAAGTACCAAGTAACAAGGTCCAAGTGCCAAGAAATCCCCATTCCCTAGGAACGATCAACCTCGCTGAAGCCGAGTGCGGCTCCTTTCCGCCTTTCGATTCGAACTCTGGCCTGCCGCTTCTGCCGTTTGGTCCTTGGCACCTGGCACTTGATACTTGGTCCTTATCCTTATGTTAGCCCGCCGACTCATTCCCTGCCTCGATGTCCGTGACGGTCGTGTCGTCAAGGGTGTCCAGTTCCGCAACCATGTGGACATGGGTGACATCATCGATCTTGCCCAGCGCTACCGCGACTCCGGCGCCGACGAGCTGGTGTTTTACGACATCACCGCCAGCAGCGACGGCCGCACGGTCTCGACCGAGTGGGTGACGCGTGTCGCCAAGGTCATCGATATTCCGTTTTGTGTGGCCGGAGGCATCCGCTCGCTCGACGACGCCCGCAAGTTGCTGCACAGCGGCGCCGACAAGGTGTCGCTCAACTCGCCCGCCATCGAGAACCCCGACCTGCTCGGCGAGCTCGCCGCGGAATTCGGTTCACAATGCGTGGTCGTGGGCATCGACAGCCGCCACGAGAACGGCGACTACTTCGTGAAGCAGTTCACCGGCGACCCGACCAAGACCCGCGGCACGCGCTGGCGCACCGTCGACTGGGCCCGCGAGGCGCAGAAACTCGGCGCCGGCGAGATCGTGCTCAACTGCATGAACCAGGACGGCGAGCGCAAGGGCTACGACCTGCCGCAGCTTAAGCTCGTGCGCGCCGTGCTCACCATCCCGCTGGTCGCCTCCGGTGGTGCCGGCGCGCCCGAACATTTCCGCGACGTCTTCCGCGAAGCCGGCGTCGACGCCGCCCTCGCCGCGTCCGTCTTCCATAGCGGGGCCATCCCTATTCCCACCCTGAAACAGTATCTCACCGCCGAGGGCGTGATCGTGCGTCCCTGATTTGAAATCCTTATTCACCAACGCCGGAGTAGGGCCAGTCTTTGACTGGCCTGGTCCGGTCAAAGACCGGACCTACTTATGAAACTCCCGAAAATCGACTGGAAGAAAACCGACGGCCTCGTGCCCGCCATCGTGCAGCATGCCCGCACGCAGCAGGTGCTGATGCTCGGCTACATGAACGCCGCCGCCCTCAAGAAGACGCTTTCTTCCAAGAAGGTCACCTTCTTCAGCCGCACCAAGCAACGCCTGTGGACCAAGGGCGAATCGTCGAAACACTTCCTCAAGGTCGTGTCCGTCCAAGTCGACTGCGACAACGACACCCTGCTGATCAAGGCCAACCCCGAAGGCCCGACCTGCCACCGCGGCACGGTGAGCTGCTTCGGAGACGAGGGCGCCACCGGCACCGGTTTTCTCGCGCACCTCGACGGAGTGGTCGCGGCCCGCATCAAGAGCGGGGACAAGTCCAGCTACACTGTCCGCCTCGTGCAGGAAGGCATCGCCCGCTGCGCCCAGAAGGTCGGCGAGGAAGGTGTGGAGACCGCGCTCGCCGCCATGAAGAAGGACAACAAGGAATTCGCCGGCGAGGCCGCCGACCTGCTCTATCACCTCATCGTGCTGCTCCGCGCCAAAAAGCTCTCGCTGATCGATGCCATCAGCGTCTTGGAAAAGCGCCACGCGCCGAAGAAATAGGCTGGGAATTGGTCATTAGCGAACGGCCGTCGCCTGATCTCGACCAGGACAAACCGGGGAACCGTTCGCCCCTTTGCCTGTTGGTCCGGTTTTTCGTTTGGATATTCGCGGCGGGTAAGTCTTCCGAGAAAAGCAAAAAGCCCACGGCTGACGCCGTGGGCTTGAGAATTGTACTTTGGTCTATGCCTTAGGCGGCAATCTTGCGGCGGAGACCGGCCAGAGCGGCGATACCGAACGCGAGCAGGCCCAGGGTGGCACCCGTGTCAGGTACGCTTTCTCCCTTCGGACGACCCGTGACGATGTCAGCGGTGATGTCGTCGATCGTGAAGTAATTGCCGGTGCCAGAAAAACGGACACGCTTGATGTCCTTGTTGGCACTGCTGACAGACACGAAGGCATTACTGCCATACACATATGCCAGATCTTGCGAACTCAGAAGATTATCTGAGCTATCGTACGCGGAGACATTAAAAGCACCTGGGGCGCTATACCAGAAACTCATGAAATCGATCGTGTTGTCGAAGATCGCGTCGATGTAAGGATTCGAAATGGAGAAGAGAACTGAAGTGCCGGAGTGGGGAGGATAGCCACCGCTGTTGTAGCCACCGCGGACAACATCAAGAATCGTGGAGGACGGCCCGAACCAGACTCCCTCCCAATAGTTGCCGAAATTGGTCTGACCGCCGTAGTAGAGGTAAGCATCCGGCATGTTTTCGAAGTCGATGGTACCAGCGAAGCTGGGGACCACCGCGGCCGCCCCGAGGAGCGCACCAATGAGGAGGGATTTGATCTTTTTCATGTGTTATTTGGGTTAGGTTGAAAGCCTGTGTGTAGGTGAAGCCAACCGTGTTACACATTCATTGCTTTAAGTGGGCCAAATGTGAGTGATTTTGGTTTCTCATTTATAAAACGCTATACAATAGCTATTTATAATTGTTATTATTTCCACTACATGCGCGTAAGAATTTTACCTTTCCTCCAAAGCGAAAAATCCTCTTACGGACACGAAAGAAACCAATACACAAAAACGCGCAATGGTCTTATAAAGAGTATATTAAATAGCCTAAAAGGCTGTAACGAAACCCGACAACGTACACCTACGTAGCCCGTTTCACTTCTCCACCGGCAGGTCGAACGGCACGCCGGTGAGCTTGAAGCGCACCTTGACCATCGGGTCCACCTTGATCACGAAACCACGGCGGAGGACCTTCAGGTCCCACTTCCGGTAATCGATGACGGCCTCGCCAGTAACAACATAGGCGCCGTCGGCCTGGGTGACGTTGACGGGAAACTCCACCAACGCGGCCTTGTCGCGAATCGTCAGGTTGCCGGTGACCTGTCCTTGTCCGGACGGCGTGACGGCCAGAATGCCGATCACGAACTTGCCGGTCGGCTCACCGCCGCCCAGCCAGTCGATCATCGCGCGGTCGCGTTCCGTATCGCCCGTTTTCAGGTCGGAAAACTTGAAGGCAAACGAGCCCCCCTGCTTGATCTTTTCCTTTTCATCGATCCGCAGGAACGCGTCGTATTTTTCCAACCGCGCCGTGAAGGAGCCAACGGTCACGCTGACATCCACATCCACATAGGACCGCGACGGATCCACCTTCAGGCCGCGATCAGCGGCAAACAAGGCCAGGGGCATCAGTAAACAGGCGGCAAACAGGGAAATACTTTTCATGGAAGCACAGGGGTTGCTGGATTACAGACCGCAAATTCGCCCCTAGGTGTCAATGCCGGCGCCGCTTCGTCCCGTCGGCGTTTGTCCAGCCTGACGCCCACCACGTCCGGCGGCCCATGACCCGCGCCACCACTCACCCGCGCCCGCCGCGCAGCAGGAAAACGTGCGCGAGGTCGTGTTTCTCGAACTCCTTCCAATAGCGGTCCTCAATCTTCTTGAGCTGCTCGTCACGGGACAGCGGCGGCTCAACGCCGGGCGTCTCCATCGTGCGCCTGGCCTGGTCGCCGGCGAACTCCCGGTCGGCCAGCCGCGCCACCAACTCGTGCCAGAAAACATCATTCTGAAACTCGCTCTGAATGTCGCGCACGCGATCGTCCTCGGACAGCTTGGGCGCGGGTTGGAGGGTGGCATCCTCCCGCTCCTCCACCAGATCGGCGCAGCCCATCTCGGTGGCCATGCCGAGCAACCGCTGGTCGAGGGCGAAGTAGCGCTTCGCGGCGGCGGTGTCCTCACCCTGGTAGCCGGTGACGGTCCACATGCCCAGATGCACCAGCTCGAGGAGCTGGCGGTATTCCTTCGCGGTGAACGATACTTTCATGATCTGCCACGCTTACCCGGCTGGCCCACCCCGCAAGCGCGAAGTGGAGGCGCCTCCAGGCAACCCCTTGCCGTGGGCGCTGGCTCAGGCGGGGTGCCCTGCGGATGGACAGGCCGGGCTGGCGGCGCCAGCCGCAATCGGGCCCGCTGGCTCTTCAGGGCGGATTGGGCCGCATCGTGCCCATGGTCGCCCGCAGCGGCGGCCGATGGCGTTATTCTTTCGGCGGTGGGGTGAATCCCACCGGGATACGCACCTTGATGTCCGTCGGCGCCCCGTCCCGGGTCGGACGTTCAAACACCCATTGGCTGATGGCCGTGACCGCGGCCCACCCAAAGGCCTCGTCGGTCGAGGACAGGATTCTGGGCAACCGCGAGCGGCCGTTGCGATCAATGATGAACTCGATCTGGGCCTGTCCGTCCCTCGGCTGATCCTTGTAGGCTTGGGGATAGGCTGGAAACCCTCGCCACAGGGGCGTGACCTTCTGGTCGAGTCCGGCGGGCCCGCTGATGCCCGGTCCATCCGGTTTCAACAATTCCGCCAGCCGGTATTCAGGCTGGTCGGAAAGCACGGCAAAATCATGCGTGACCCGGAGCCGCACCGGCACGGGACCGTTATCACCCTGCGCGGGTTTGAAGACCCAGGCTTCGATCGCCGCGACCATGGCGGCGCCAAATTCCGGCTGATCAGCCGCCACCACGCCGATGTGGGTGGGCCGGCCCTTCTCATCGAGGACAAACTCGGCCGTCACGCTGCCGGTCTCGCGCGCCAGATAGCGCGCTGGCGGATAGACCGGCTGGATCAGCATCAACGG
Organism: Verrucomicrobiota bacterium; assembly: GCA_039797805.1. Taxonomy (GTDB): domain Bacteria; phylum Verrucomicrobiota; class Verrucomicrobiia; order Opitutales; family Opitutaceae; genus Lacunisphaera. The sequence continues at coordinate 1,084 of JBDKHE010000607.1, read as the reverse complement.
TCGCGGCAAAATCACGGGCGGTTCCTGGGAAACGATGGTGAGGTGGTTCGCCGCCAGGATGTCCGCCGGTTTGGCGCCAAAACTCTCAAAACCCACCGGGTACCGCTTCACGGACCGCCTCGGGAGCGGACCCTGGTGCGCCGGCGCGAACTCCGCCCGCCGGATCGCGCGCAAGGAGGTTTCGACAAACGCCGGGTGCGTGGCCCACAGGACGCGGGGCTCCTCCACCTTGCCCTCCTCGTTCACGATGAACTCCATGTGCACCTCGCCGGGCAGTTTGGTTTCCTCCAACTCGGCCGGGTAGTCGGGATCAATGCTGCCTTTCTCCTTCGCCGGCGTGACCTTGAAGGCGACCGGCTGCTCAGCTTGGGGAGGATAAATCGGCACGGACTTCTGGTTCAGCTGCGCGAGGGCAAAGACCACCTTGACCTGCATGGCCGAAGCGATCGTGGCGCCGTCCTCGGTCGCCGGTTTGAATTTCCACCGTCTCACGGCCGCGAGCGCCGCCTCGTTGAAGCGATCGTCGGAGCTTTTCCCGACGTTCTCGCGTGACACCGTGCCATCGGTCTCAACCACAAACCGCACGGTCACGGTACCCTCCGCTTTGGCTTTGCGCGCCTCGGCGGGATACTCCGGCTGGATCCAGTCACGCAAGATCGCCGGGCCGATATCCGGCATCACTTCGGCGTCCGGATTGGGCGGCGTCGGGGCATCATTGGCGACAGCAAGGGACGTGACGAGCGCCAGCACAATCACGGCGCGAACCAGCTTGGGGCAGGATAGCATGGGGATGGGGATTGGTTACACGGCCCGTGTGAGACCAACCTGCCAAGACGACGGCCGCTTTGGCAAGCCGGCGTACCGCCTCCCGTGGCATAAGCGCCCCGCGTGCGCGCGGCGCGGCCGCTGCCCTTACTTTGTTTCCGCGGGCGCTGGCGCGGCCGCTTCCGCCGGCAGCTTCGCGCGCACGGCGGTGAACGCGCCCAGGCTCGGGCGCGGCGCGACCAGCCACTTCCAATCCGGCTGCTTGCCGTCCACCGAGAAATTCACGGCCACGCGCCAGCGGCTCTCCACCGCCACGCCG
>JBDKHE010000606.1:0-2711 GCA_039797805.1 Verrucomicrobiota bacterium | reverse complement strand
CCTCGGCCTCGCCGCCGTGCTTGGCATTGTCCGCGGGCACAAGGGCGGGCTGAAGGTCTATTCCGAACCGGGCAAAGGCACCACGTTCAAGCTCTTCTTTCCCGTGGCCAGCGGCCGGGCTCAGGATAGCGCGAATCCGTTCCCCTTTCATGCTCCCTACAAGGGCTCAGGCACGGTCCTCGTCGTCGATGACGAGGAAACCATCCGCACCGTCGCCGCCCGCATGCTCGAACGGCTTGGTTTCAGCGTCGAGACCGCCTGCGACGGCAGGGAGGCGATGCTGAAATTCCAGCTGGATCCCAACCGGTTCACCTTTGTGCTGCTCGACCTGACCATGCCGCATCTCGACGGCGAGGAAACCTTCCGCCAGATGCGGCAGCTCAACCCGTCCATCAAGGTCATCCTCACCAGCGGCTTCAATGAACAGGATGCGGTCAACCGCTTCGTCGGCAAAGGTCTCGCCGGGTTCATCCAAAAACCATTTGAACTCGCCGCCCTGACCCAGGCCATCCGCAGCATTCTGCCCCACAATTGATTCCCAACTGACCGGCCCGGTGCCGGGGGCGTCCGTTTTGACCTGGCTCAAGCTCCCGCCATTTCATCATTGCCAGCGGTATGGCCCTCCGCAGCTTGACCGCCATGCGCCGCGGCCTTTCCACGACCTGCCTCCTCCTCGCCTGGCTTTGTGCCAATGGCGCGGTCTGGAACGTCGTGCAGATGGTCGCCTGGGCCAAGATGTTTCATGACTACTCGCAGGTCATGCCCGCATCCCAGGCACTGGAGCTGACCTTCGACGGCAGCGCGCCCTGCAACCTTTGCCAGATCTCGCAGGAAGCCCAGGACACTGCGCGGCAGCAACTGCCGCACGAAGCCGCCCTCGGTGGCGGCATCGACAAGATTCTCCTGATCGCCGACAACGCACCCGCCGTGGTGCTGGTCGCACCCGCGATCGCCTGGCCGGGCCTCGCTCACGAGGCCGGCCTCACCCGCACCGGCCAGGTGCCCGTGCCCCCACCGCGCGCCTGAGCGCGCTCCTGCCTCCCCACGCCGCCGCGCCCAGTCCGCGCGGTGTTTCACCGTCTGTGTCCGCCCGCATCCGGGCCGTGTTTCTGCGCGCATGTTCCTGCGCAACGCCATCGCCATCTTCCCATGCATCCTTTTCCACGATTCGTTTCCCAACTCACCCTGACCGGCACGGTCGCGATTAGCACCGTACTCGCCTCCGGCCAACCAACCGACCACGCCGCCGACACCATGAAGCTGTCGCCGGTCGTCATCACCGGCCAGACCACCAAACAGCCGCTCGTCGTCACCGCCGACCCGAAGGCGCCCGCCCAGCCCGTGCCCGCCCACGACGGTGCCGACGTGCTCAAGAGCATTCCCGGCTTCTCGGTCATTCGCAAAGGCGGCGCCGATGGCGATCCGGTCCTCCGCGGCATGGCGGGTTCACGCCTCGGCGTGCAGATCGACGGTGAATGCATCTTCGGGGGCTGCGGCAACCGCATGGATCCGCCGACGGCCTACGTTTTCCCGGCCGCCTATGACCGCATCACCGTGATCAAAGGCCCGCAGACCGTTCTCCATGGTCCCGGCAACTCCGCCGGGGTGGTCCTGTTTGAACGAGATTACCACCGCTATGCCGGTCGCGAATCCAGCCTGTTCGGTTCCGCCACTGCCGGCAGCGCCGATCGCTTCGATGCCGCCCTGGATGCGCGCACCGGTTCACCGGACTGGCAGGGCCGCCTGGCCTTGACCGACAGCCGGGCTGGCGACTACACCGACGGCAACGGCCACGACGTTCATTCCTCCTACGAGCGCTGGAGCGCCAACGCCTCCGCCGCGTGGACCCCGGACGACCGGACCTTTGTCGAGTTTTCCACCGCCCGCAGCGACGGCGAGGCCGCCTACGCCGACCGCTCCATGGACGGGGTGAAATTCGCCCGGGCCAACTACGGCCTGCGCCTGCGCCGCGAACGTCTCACGCCGCTCATCTCCCGTCTCGAGGCCCGCGCCTACTACAACTACGTCGACCACGTGATGGACAATTACAGCCTCCGTCCCTTTGTGCCGTCCATGATGATGCCGGGCCGCGCGGTCTCCAATCCCGACCGGCTGACCAAAGGCGGACTCCTACAGCTTGAACTGACCCCCGGCGAAGCAACCCTGGTCACCCTCGGGCTCGACGCGCAGGGCAACACCCACACGGTCCGGTCCTCCGCCAACGAGATGAGCGACCCCTACGGCGTGAAGGCTCGCCTGCGCGACGCGAAGTTCACTCAGGGCGGCGCGTTTGCCGAGGCAGCGTTCACCGTGGCGCCGGCCCGGCGGCTTTATGCCGGCGCGCGCCTCGACCGCTGGCGCGTCAACGACAGCCGCGCGAATGTCGCGATCACCATGATGAGCACCGCCGCCAACCCCAGCGCCGGCCGCAGCCGCACCAGTGAGCTCGCCAGCGGATTTGTCCGCTTCGAACAGGATGTTGGCCCGCAGCCCGTCACCCTGTTCGCGGGACTCGGCCGCACCCAGCGCTTCCCCGACTACTGGGAACTCATCAAGAACGAGAGCGCGACCGCCGTGTCCGCCTTCGGCACCAAGCCGGAAACCACGACGCAGCTGGATGTCGGCGCGCTGTATCGCCATGGACCGTTCGAGCTCTCGCTCTCGGCCTTCCGCTCGCGTATTGACGACTACATCCTCGTCCAAAGCGCGTT
>JBDKHE010000605.1:0-5784 GCA_039797805.1 Verrucomicrobiota bacterium | reverse complement strand
CCTGCGGGGAGCGGCCGAGGTGCTTGCGGAATTTCTTTTCCAGCTGGCTGCGCGAGGCGTGGGCGGCCTGCACCACCTCGTCGACCCGCAGGCCGGTGCAAGCGCGCTGGCGGATGACGCTGAGGGCGGCCGCGACGTTGCGGTCGTTGATGGCGAGGACGTCGGTCGACGGACGGGTGGCGACGCCCAGCGGCTCGATGCGCAGGTCGGTGCAGGCGGGCTGCTGGCGGGCCATGAGGGTGGCGAGCATCTCCGCCGCCTTGTAACCGGACTGGAAAGCATTGGGGCTGACGCTCGACAAGGGCGGGTAGGCGAGTTCGCAGCGGACCGGCTCGTTGTTGGCCCCGAGGACGGCCACCTCTTCCGGCACCAGAATGCCGGCGGCATGGGCGGCGCTCATCACCTGCTGGGCCCGGCTGTCGTTGCAGGCCATGATCCCGATGGGCTTGGGGAGATCGCGCAACCAGCCGACCAGCGCCTTGATCTGCTGGGTGTCCCACAATGGCGTGATGTCGCCGGGGTATTTCACGTCGAAGATCTCACACGGCCGGCCGGCCAGGCGCAGCGCCTCGACAAAGCCGTCCCGGCGTTCGCGGGACCAGCCGTGGTTGGCGAAGCCGGCGAATCCGAAATGATGGTAGCCGCGCTCAATGTAATGCTCGGCGCCGAGGTGGCCGATGCTGTTGTTGTCGGGCCGGACCTTGGGCACGCCCGGAAAGGCGTCGGTGTCGTTCAGGTCCACCAAGGGCAGGTGCAGTTCGGCGCAGGCCTGCACCAGCGGCGCGGTGGTGTGGCGGCTGATCACGCCCGACCACTTCTTGCTGCGCAGCCACTGCGGGTCCTTCTCGGCGCGGGCCTCATCGTCGAGAAAACCGATCCACAGCTGGTGGTTGCGCTCGAAATGGGCGACCCCCTTGAGCATGGCGGTGCATTCCTCGAAACGGGTCTGGAAAACCAGCAGCACCTGGGGACGCATGACGGCGACAGTGTCCGGTCACCGGCGGAGTGCAAGACGCGCCGGGAGCGGACACTTTGAAAACGAGTCGGTCAGTCCGCTCAGGCCGGGGCGTTCCCGGATGCATCGCGCCGGCGGGCGAGCTCGCCGTTGATCTCGGTCATGCGTTTCTCGTTCAGCGGGTAGAAGAGGAAAATGACAATCGAGACCACGCCGATGGCGGCGGGGTAGATGCTCATCAGGCTCACCAGACTGCCCTTGACGGCATCGGACGGGGCGATGTTGGCCTGGAAGCCGACGAACTGGAGCAGCTGGAACGCGAGGAAGGCCGCGAAGGCCCAGCCGAATTTCTGGCTCATGGTGGAGGCCGAGAAGACCAGCGCCGTGGTGCGGCGGCCGCTCTTCCACTCGCCGTAGTCGGCGGTGTCGGCGTACATGGCCCACATCAGCACGGGCAGCGGCGCGCCAAAGAAGCTGCCGACGATTTCCAGGATGAAGATGACGCCAAGCTGGCCGGGCTCCAGGAAGTAGAAGGCGACGTAGTTGACGATCTGCAGCACGAACAGGGTGATGAACAGGCCCTTCTTCGGGAAGCGGCTGGCGATCAGGCTGACCATCAGCACGCCGGCGACGGAGGCGGCCTGCCCGAGGGTGTTGAAGGAGGAGAGCAGCACATCCAGGGAGAAGGAGTGGCCCATGAAGCTGAGTGGCACCTCGGGTTTGCCGTCGTAAAGGTAATACTTGAAATAGTGCGCCGAGACGGAGCTGCGCAGGGCGATGAAAAGGATCCATGTCAGGGTGGTGCACAGGAGCAGCACCCAGGCGTTGTTGGTGATCAGAAACTTCAGGTCGCGGGCGATCGAGGTGTTGGCCTCGGGGGCCGGCTTGATGCGCTCCTTGGTGCCGAAAACCGTGATGAGGAAGAAGCCGATGGCCACCACGCCGACCACGGCGAAGGCGAGCTGCCAGCCGAGCTGCGGGTTCTTGTCACCGCCGAGCGCCGACACCATCGGCAGCAGGGTCGCGGAGATCACCATGCCGGCGCTGAACGCGAACATGAACTTGATCGAGGAGAGCCGCGTGCGCTCCACGGGGTTCGCGGTCATCACGCCCATGAGCGCGGTGTACGGGATGTTCACCGTGGTGTAGAGCATCATGAGGGCGTTGTAGGTGAGGTAGGCCCAGATGAGTTTGCCGGTCATACCCAAGTCCGGCGTCGTGAAGGTGAGGACGCCGAAGATCGCGAAGGGGACGCAGCCAAAGAGGATGAAGGGACGGAACTTGCCCCAGCGTGACTCCGTGCGGTCGGCCCACATGCCGATGATCGGGTCGTTGACGCCGTCCCAGATACGGCTGACGAGCAGCATGGTGCCCAGCGCACCGGCCGTGATCCCGAAGACCTCCGTGTAGTAATAGGGCAGGTAACGCATGAACGTCTGCCAGTAGAGCACGGAGGCGAAGTCGCCACAGCCGAAGGCGAGCATCTCCCGGAACGGGAGCTTGGTTTCTTGTTTCTGAATCATGGGGCTAGGGGTTGGGGAGGGGATGTCGGGAAAATCCGGACCGGGCGGGGCGCGCGGGCTCAGCTATGGCGGTGGAGCTAGTAGCTGTCGACGAGGGATTGGTGGGACAGGTGTTGTTTGATCGATTTGACGGACTGGGGCGCGTCGCAGGTCACCCGGACGGTCTTGGGCTGGTCGGGGTAGAGCTCGAAGTAATTGTCGCTGCTGCGCTGCGCGATGCCCGGCAGGTCGAAGGCAAAGCGGTGCTGGAACGCCGAGGTGCGGAAGGTGAGCTCGTAGTCCGTCGGGCCGAGGGCGCGGATCGCGACCCGGGTCTTGGCGCGCCGCAGGTTCAGGAAGCGGGGCGGGGAGAAGAAGACCGTCTCCTGGCTCACCTGGCGGCGGCCGATCTGGAGGGTGATGCGCAGGTGCAGGTTGTCCCGGCCGTGCTGCGCCATGAGCTTGCCGAAGCGCACCGTCTGCTGGCGGACGCTCTCGCCGGGGCGCAGGACAACCGTTTTGCGGCCGCGGGCGATGAGGTGTTCGTCGAGATGAAACAGTTCCCAGCGCACCACGCCGCGGGCCGGAGCCGGGGCGTCGTACACCGTGTACAGATGGACCTCGTCCACGGTCGTCGTGCGGTAGTTGCCGATGATCGTGTCCTCGTCGCCCGGCACATGCGCGCTGATGAGGGCGGGGGCAAAGAAGCGGCGGGCGAGATGGTGCAGCGCCTTCCAGCGGCCGGTGAACTCGAGGGAGCTCCACGAGGCGACGGGCCAGCAGTCGTTGAGCTGCCAGTAGAGCGCGCCCATGCAGTGCGGCATGTTGCGGCGGTAGTGTTCGACGCCGACCTGCATGCAATGCGCCTGGTTGAGCTGGGAGAGATAGATGAGCGCCTCCTGCGACTTCGGGAAGCGGTAGCGGCGCGACACGTAGTCGAGGATGATCTGGTTGCCGGCGCGGTTCTTCTGGTGGTTCTCCATCAGCGGGCCGAACACGTTGCCCTGCTCGGGCGGGCAGAAGGTCGCCTGCGTCTCCGGCGAACTGTAGCTTTGCATGCCGAACTCCGAGCAGAAACGGAAACGCCACTTCTCGTAGTCCTTCACGGGATGCCGCGCGTGCCAGACATCCCAGTAGTGGGTGTCGCCGCGCTTCTCACCTTCGACGTGGGTGGCGGTCTTCGAGACGGAATCCTCCAGCGTGCTGCGCCATTGCGAGGAGGGCCGGTAGGCGGTGACCCCGTCGTGGGCGGCGACTTCGGCGGGCAACAGGTGATGGAAGATCGCCTCGTAGTTCCGGCGCAGTTTCGGGTTTTCCAGCAGGTCGCCCTTGACGCCCCCGAGGGTGTTGAGCTGGGCGATCTCGTTGTTGCCGCACCAGAGGGCGAGACAGGTGCGGTTGCGCAGCCGGCGGACCTGGTGGCGGGCCTCGGCGCGGACGCTTTTCTTGAAGGCGGCGTCGCCCGGGTAGATCGCGCACGCGAACATGAAATCCTGCCAGACCATCAGGCCGAGCTCGTCGCACAGGTCGTAGAAATCCTCGCTCTCGTAGATGCCGCCGCCCCAGACGCGGATCATGTTCATGTGCGCCTCGGTGGCGCTCGTCAGGTCGCGGGCGTAATCGGCGCGCGTCAGGCCGGCCACGAAGCTGTGGGCCGGGATCCAGTTGGCGCCCTTGGCAAAGACCGCCCGGCCATTGACCACAAACTGAAAGGTTTCGCCGGCCTCGTCCGGGTGCCGGTCGAGCACGAGCGTGCGCAAACCGATGCGCTGGCTCCACCGGCCGATGGGCGTTCCGTCGCGGCCGGTCACGGCCAACTCAATCGTGTAGAGCGGCTGCGCGCCGTGGCCGTTGGGCCACCAGAGTTTGGGGTCTGGGATCTGGGTTTTGGGACCTTGGACCTGGGCGACGGGTTTGCCGTTGAGGGAGACCGTGCCGGTGATCGTCGCTTTCGCGTCCTTGCGGGCGAGTTCGGGTTCGAAGGTGAGCAGCACGCTGCCGTCCTTGCGGTGGGTTTGCGTCACGCGGACGGTTTCGAGGCGGTTGGTGCTCCAGGCTTCGAGGCGGATGTCGCGCCAGATGCCGGCGGTGACGAAGCGCGGACCCCAGTCCCAGCCGAACTGGCACTGTTGTTTGCGGAGCACCTGGCTGCGGCCGACGGGGTCGTTGAACTCGCGCGGGTCGTGGTCGGTCCGGTGCGTGCGGATGTATTTCAGCGCGCTGTCGAAGCGGATGGAGATCTCGTTGTGGCCGGCGTGCAGCAGCGGGCGGACGGACCAGCGCCAGCCGATGAACATGTTCTCCGTGCGGGCGACGACGCGGCCGTTGATCCGCACCGTGGCGACGGTGTCGAGACCGTCGGCGACCAGGTCGAGGTTGTCCTCGGCCAGCATCCGCGCCGTGACGCGGAAGGTGGCGCGGTATTCCCAGTCGCGCTCCTCGATCCATTGCATTTCCAGCTCGTTGGTTCCCCAGAACGGGTCGGGGATCAGCTTGTGGCGGCGCAGGTCGGTGTGGACGCAGCCCGGCACGGTGGCGGCGCGCCAGGGAGAATCCTGGGTCGCGTCACGGAACTGCCAGGCAAGCGGGGCGAGGGAGAGAGTGGTGTGCACGCGTGGGGGTAGGCTGCGTGAGAGTCAGAGGTTGGCGCCGTTCTGCCGGATGACGTCGCGGTACCAGTAATAGGAGTCCTTCGGTGTGCGCTTCTGGGTCTGGTAGTCGACATGGATAAGGCCGAAGCGGTCCTTGTAGCCCTCGCACCACTCGAAGTTGTCCATGACGGACCAGTAGAAGTAGCCGGCGAGCGGGATGCCCTCGCTTGCGGCACGCTTGAGGCCGCCGAGATAGCGCGTGAGGAAGTCGATGCGCTGCGGGTCATGGCACTTGCCGTCGAGCTGGACGAAGTCGGTGTTGCAAAAGCCGTTTTCGGAAAAGGCGATCGGGAGCTGGTAACGCTCGGTCTGGAAACGCGCGGCCCAATAGAGGGACGGGGGCGCGATTTGCAGCCAGGGCAAGGTGCCGCGGGCGTTGCCGATGCCCCAGCTGTGCTCGACCTTCTCGGTCTTCCCGCCGGCGGCGGCGCGGTAGCGGTTGCCGGTGTAGCAATTGTAGCTGAGCAGATCGACCTTCTGGGAGATCAGCTTCATGTCGCCCGTGCGGATCTCGGGGACCTCGGCGCCGAAGGCCTTGAGGCCGTCCTCGGGGTATTTCCCGAACATGATCGGGTCGGCCCACCAGGAAAGGTTCCACATGTCCCGGTTGGTGCTGGCGAAATAGTCCCGGCGCGCGGCCTCGATGTCGGCCTTGCTCTCGGAGGCGGGGATGCGT
>JBDKHE010000604.1:0-6149 GCA_039797805.1 Verrucomicrobiota bacterium | reverse complement strand
GTGCGAACGGGCGGCTGGTCGGAGGCATGGTCGGCGCGAAGCCCGGTGGCGCCCAGCGCGGTCAGGGCGAGGGACAGGAGGAGGTGGCGGAGGTGGTTCATAAATTTCACTTTGAGTCTCCCTGTTGGTAGAGGACGAATTGCTGGTCGCCGCGGATCGTCCGGTCGCCGTCGCGGAGGATGAGCCACGACCGCGGATCATAGCCCACGCGCAGGGCGCCGACCTTGCCGATCGCGCCCAGTTGCGGATAGATCCCGGCCAGGACGATGTCCGAGCACCGCTCGAGCGAGAAGAGCGGCCAGCCGGGCCGCAGGGCGGCGTTGCCGCCGTAGCCGAACAGCCGCACCCGGCGGCTGTCCTGTATCGCCACCACGGTGTAGCTGCCTTCGGCCTTCATCGAATAGATGTCCACATCCTCGACGTCGCGCAGGTCGATCATGACCTCGCTGCGGGCATGCTGGGGTTGGAGATGATAAAAACGCAGCGGCTCCCGCGTGCCGCGCACCAGGAGATGGCGGTAGTCCGGACCTTGCGACCACCAGCCGAGCAGGGTCTGCGTATACCAGCGGCCGCCGCCGGAGCCCTCGATGACGACCATCGGCTGCCCGATCACCGGGGCATCGGGATGCCAGGCCGTGCGGATCGGATACAAATTGCGCACGACCGAATTCCGGCCCGCCCGCCAGCGGAGCGCATAGACGCTGGGATTCAGCACCGGCAGCTCCAGCTTCAGTAGTTCCAGCAAAGTGCGCGCCTGCGGATCATCGACCGTTTCCACCAGGGGCTGCGGGTGACCGGGGTCGGAGAACGCCGGCGCCCCGGGCAGCGGCGTGAGGACACTGATGAGGTTCGTCACGCCGAACAACGTGGTGTTGGCGCGCAAGACCAAGGGACGGGAAATCCGGTAAACTCCCTTCGGCAGGAAGACCCGGTCGCTCGCGTCGATCGCCGCCTGGATGGCCGCGGTGTCGTCCTGGCGTCCGTCGCCGGCCGCATGCCACGGCGCCGCGCGCACATTGGCGGTGCCGCTGGCGAACCAGCCGGGTTGGCTCGGAGAGCGGTGGCGGGTCAGCAGGTCTTCGGGCGGCGCCGTCCCGGGACCGGATTGTAGGAGCGGAGCCGCCTGCTCCTGGCCGTCGATCCAGAGTCCATCGCGGCGCGGCTCACCGCCGAGGAATTCCTGGGGCTTGACGACGCCACCGGCCACGTAACGCGCGACATGCGTCCAGCCCGTGGCGTTGCCGGCGACCGGCGGGTGGTCGGCGATCTTGGCCACGACCCCGGCGCGGTCGAACCAGACGTTGTCCAGCACCACGGAGCGCGGCGTGGCGATGGCCGGACCATCGCCGCGCACGCTGATGATGCTGTCGATGAGATTGATCGCCCCGTCCGACCGCGTCCCGGCCGAACCCCCGCGGATCGGGGCGCCGCGGATGTCGGCCCCGACCACGGTCAGCGGTCCGCGGCCGCGATAATGGATCGACGCCTCATCCTGATCGCGGAGCGTCAGGTCACTCACCGACGGCGAGGGCTGGCTGCCGGGCAGGTAGAGCCCGTAGCGACCGCCCGTGACACGGATGCCGTGCATGGCGCCGCCGGAACCGGGCGCGTTCAGGATGCCGGCGAAAGCACCGGCGGCCTGCACCGACACGTCCTCGATGGTCGAGCCCTCGGCGCTCTGGTGGCTGATGGCGACGGCACCGGAGTTGCCCGTGCCCAGCTCGAAATCGAGGCTCAGGATCTTCTGGTTGAAATTGATGGCCGGCTGCGAAACGTTCGGCTCCAAGGTCTGGCCGGTTTCACCCCGGGCCCAGAAATAAATCACCGGCTTGGGGTTTTTCGCGTCCTGAAATCCCGCCGCGCGATCCGCGAGCACGAGCGTCGCCCGCGCGCCTTCGCCCGGTCCGGCAATCACGCAGGGATAGTTGAACGACGTGTAGGCTACCCAGGGGTCGGACCAGCCCTCATGGGGCCAGTGATCCCACTTCACCGTGCCCATGATTCCCTCGATGGTGTCGGAAACGAGATAGCGCCCCGCCGGCAGATAAGTGATCAACTGCGCGTCGCGCGCGTCGTTCAGCGCCTGCTGGATCGCCGCGGTCGCGTCCTTTTTCCCGGTGGGGTCCGCGAGGTAGGGTGCCTTGGTCACGTCGAGGAAGCCCAGCGCGGCGAGCCGCGCATCGCCGTAACGCGCGACCGCCTGCCGGCCGGATTCCCGCACTTCCGCCTCGGTGCGGATGGGTTTGTCGGGGGCATCGTCGGCGCGGAGTCCGGCGGCGACCAGAACGGCCAGGGCGAGGAAGAGGAGAGGGAGGGGAGGAGTTTTCATCGGGGAAGTTTCGGGCGGAAGGTTAAGCGCGCGGGATCATGGCCGGCCGGCCGGTGCGCTCGACGACGACCATGCGGAAGTTGCGTTGGGCGATGGCGCCGTAGTCGTGGCCCGCGCGCGCGGGATAGACCCCGAGGTAGGTGAGCGGCACGGTGCCGGTGTTCATCGTGCGGTGGGCGGTGCGGCCCGGCACGTAAACGGCGTGATGCGGACGGAGCGGGACCATTCGGCTCTCTCCGCTCGCCTCGTCTTCCAGCAGCATCACGCCCTCGCCGGTGAGGCCGAAATAAAATTCCGCGGCCGGCCGCCACGCGTGCAGGTGGCCCTTGGTCAGGAAATATTCGTCGCCGATCTTCCCCGGCATGAGGCAGCCGACCCCGTAGTGCAGGTCGCCCTCGTCCGCCGCGGGTTCAACGCTGCCCACGCGATAGATGAGCGGATTACCGGCGGCCAGCGCCTCCTCGTAGGCCGTCGCGTTGGCAAAACAGCCGCGCAGATCGGCGAGATAACGCTCGGTGGATTTCGCCCCGGCGAGTTCGCCGGTGACGGGATTGTAGCGGGAGAGGATCTGGTCGAGATTGAACATGGGAAATGGAAAGGCTCAGGTGCGGACAAAGGCTTTCATGGTGGCGCATTCGGTGCCGATGGCCGGCCCGTGCGGACGGATCGTGTAGGCGCCGACTGCCGCCGGGACGATGAACGTCTCGGCGTAGTGGACGACGTAAGGCGCGAAAGCCCCGGTCGGGCTTTCGACCACGGCTTCCTCGCCCTGGACAAGATTGAGGACGTCCACGCCGCCGTGCGTATCGTGCGCCACGGTCTTGGTGAACCAATGGCGGCGCGTCTCGATGAACTCCCGCTCGTGCAAGCCCGTGCGCTCCTCGCGCCAGCCGTCGCCGGCGGCGACCGGCTCGATGGCGTTGACCAGATTTTTCTTGGTCCAGGCGGTGGTGCGATCCCACTGGATGTTGGCCGCACCGTGCGCGAGGTGGATGGGTCGCGGCTTGCCGTCGAGACCGAGGCGCGACCAATCCCACAGTTTAAAGGTGAAGATGTAGGGCGTCGCGCTGATCTCCAGCACCATGGCCCCCGCCCCGGAGCAATGCACCGTGCCTGCGGGAATGAGGAAGTGGTCGTGTTTTTTTGCCGGCCACTGGTTCGAATAACGGTCGGCGTCGAACGGCGCGCCGCCTTCCTGGGCCGCGGCCAAAGCGCGCACCATCGCCGCCGGCTCCACGCCATCCTTCAATCCGAGATACACGGTGGCGGTCGGATCGGCATCGAGCAGGTAGTAACTCTCATCCTGCGTATAATGCATGCCGAAGTGCTGCTGGATGTATTCCGTGAGCGGATGAACCTGGAACGACAGATGCCCGCCGCCCACCGTATCGAGAAAGTCGAAGCGGAGGGGAAATTCGTCGCCGAAACGCGCATGAACCGCGTCGCCCAGCAGCGCGCGCGGCTGGTCAAACACGAGATCAAGCGAGGGCAGCTCGATGCGGACGCCGCCGAGGTCGAGCAGCAGGCTGTTCTCCTCGGGCACGCAGTCGAAGCACCAGCCGTAGTTCTTCACGCCACGGTCAAGGTCGCAGGCCTCCTTCATCCACTGACCGCCCCACGGCGCCGGATCGAAAAAGGGCACGACCCGGAACGGCCGGGTCACGGCCTGGCGCAAACCGCGCCGGACCGCGTCGCCGCCGGCGAGTTTCGGTTCGGCGGGATTATTCGTATCGAGAACAAAATCCCACCGCGCGATCAGCGGGCGCTTCCACCGATCGGCCACGCGCCAGTCCACGAAGAAAGCGCGCTTGTATTGCAGGCTGGCGGCGAGCGTGTGGTTCGCGACACCGAGGTTGCCGGAGGCGTTGCGCCGGAAACGTCCCAACGCTTCCCAGCGGGCCAGATCGGCATAGACCAGCAGGTTGCCGTCGGCCACGAGCCGCGCGCCGCAGCCGATGATCAGGACGAGACCTTCCGCCACGGCGGCGGCCTGCGCGCGCAAAGCGGCGAGTTTCTCGTCGTCGAAAAATTGCGGCAGCGTCAGATTGGTGAGGAAGCCGAAAACGGGATCGTCGCCCCCGAGGAACGGAGCGACGAGCGCGTCGATCTTGTCCGGCGGCAACAGGGCCTCACGGACGGCGATCATCAGCGCCGGCGTCAGGTGGCGGGCCAGTTCCCCGCGCACGGCGGCCTCGTCCACCCCGGGATAGCATTCCACCACGACCACGGTCCGCCGGGCTCCCCGCCCCTCGACCGCCCGGCGCAAGCGGTCGGCGATGGCCGGCCAGCCGGTGGCTGCCGCGCCCGCACTGTCGGGCACGGCAATGGCGGGAAAATTTTCGTAGTTGGACTTTCGCATGATGGGTTGAAACAGGAATTATTTGCGCGGCGGATGCACCGGCGGCGCGGTTTCAGGCCCCGTGTGCATCGGCCCCAGCCGGCCCTGCTGGTTGATCCCGGACACCGCCGGGGTGTCGCCGACTTCCTTGGTCAGCCGGTCCAGCTCACGATGCAGGCCGGCCGCCACGGTCTGATACTTCGGGTCGCGGTAGAAATTGGTGGTCTCCTTCGGGTCCGCCTGCAGGTCGAGCAGCTCCCATTCGTCGATTTGGCGCGCGATGTTCTTGCTGTTGCCCACGGCCGAGCCGTCGTCGGCGATGACCGGCCCCTGGTAGTGGATCAGCTTGTAGCGCTCCGTGCGCACGCCGTAGTGCGGGGGCATGGCGAACTCCGTCGCGTAATAGCGATAGTAGATCGAGTGACGCCAGTCGGCGGGCACGTCGCCGGCCAGCACCGGGCGAAGGCTGCGCCCCTGCATGTCAGCCGGCACAGGCACGCCGGCGAGGTCAAGCAGCGTGGGCGCGAAGTCCGTGTTGAGCACCATGGCCAGCTCCACCGAGCCGGGCTTGATGAGGCGCGGATAACGGATGAGCAGCGGCAGGCGCAGCGACTCCTCGATCATCCAGCGTTTGTCGAACCAGCCATGCTCACCCAGGATAAATCCCTGGTCGGAGGCGTAGATGACGATCGTGTCCTCCGCGAGTTGATTGCGATCCAGCCAGTCCAGCACCCGCCCGACGTTGTCGTCGATGCCCGCGACGCAGCCGAGGTAGCTCTTCATCATTTTCTGATAGAGCCAGCTCCGGCGCTGTTCGGGTGTCAGGCCCGCAGGCGGCTCGCCCCAATACTTGCTCTGCCAGCGCAGCAGCTGGTCGACTTTTAACCAGGTCAGGTTCACCGCCTCGGCTCGCTTGGACCTGTCTTCGCCGATCGACGCCGGTTCCGGGATATCCCGGCCGGCGAACATCGTGCGATGACGCGAGGCCGGCGACCATGACATGTGCGCCGCCTTGTCGTTGATACAGATGACGAACGGGCGGTTCGGGTCGCGTTGCTCGAGCCAGGCGAGCGAGAGGTCGCCGATGATATCGCTCACGTAGCCCGGGATGACCCGCTTGCCCTGGGCCGAGAGAAAGGTCGGGTTTTCATAGACGCCCTGGCCGGGCAAAATGTCGTAGTAGTCGAATCCCACCGGATCATCACCCTGGTGGTATTTGCCCACAAGGGCGGACTGATAACCACTCGCACGCAAATACTCGGCAAAGTTGCGGTGCTTGTGGTCGTAGGGCAGCCAGCCCATCGCCCCGGTGACGTGGCCGTATTTGCCGGTGAGGATGGCAGCGCGACTCGGCCCACAGATGGACTCTGTGCAGAAAGCCCGGTCGAAACGCATGCCCTCGCGCGCGATGCGATCGAGGTTCGGCGTCGGCATCAGGGTGCTGCCGTAGGCGCCAATCGTCTGGTAGGCGTGATCGTCGCT
>JBDKHE010000603.1:0-6538 GCA_039797805.1 Verrucomicrobiota bacterium | reverse complement strand
CCGCCGCGTATACCACCGTGGAACCGAAGATCAGCGCGATGTAGGGCCAATGCCACACGCCGGAGAGCATTTCCTTGCAGACCAATGACAGGTTCAGGATGGGCACGAGCGCGGTCTTGGCCGTGAGCTCGATCCCGGGCAACATGCCCATCATCGCCGGCAGCAAAACCACAATGATGAGGGGCGACACGTAGCTCTGCGCCTCCTTGTAGCTCTTCGCGAAGAGCGAGATCGTGAGCAGCAGTGCGGCAAACAGCATCGCGACCGGAGCAATCATCGCGAAAACGCCCAAGATGCCAGCCGGGTCAATGATCGGCATGAATCCGCCGCCGCCCGCCGCGGCGCCAGCCGCCTTGGCCCCGCCGCTATTCCCCATCATCAGGGATCCGCCGACAATGATGCTCACGGATGAGGAAACCAGCGTCAGGGCGATGGTCGACACCGAGGCCGTCATCACCATCAGGAATTTCCCGAGCACAAGGTTGACCCGATGCACCGGGCTGCAGAGCAGCGTCTCCATGGTGCCGCGCTCCTTCTCCCCCGCGGTAAGGTCGATGGCGGGATACATCGCGCCCGTGAAACAAAGGATGATGATGATGTAAGGAATCAGTCCCCCGATCATGTTGCCCCCGACCTTTTCCGGCGGGGCCACGTTCTGGCGCTTGATCTCGAAGGGCTTGATCAGATCCGGGGGCAGTCCACGGTCCGCCACCCGGGTCTCGATGGTTTTCTCCCGTAGGTTCCGAAAGAACCGGTCCACTTCCCCCACGCCCATGCTGGATTTCATCTCACCCTCATAGTGATAAAGCATCACCGTCTTGGGCTCACCGTCCTTGAGCGAGGCCTCAAACCCGGCGGGAATCTCCACGGCCAGTCGGACCTGCTTGTCGGAGATCATCTTTTTGTAGTCCCCGGTGGACTCGACGATCTTGAGTTTTTTCTCCGCCGCGAGCGCCGCGAGGGTGCCCGGGGAATCCTGTCCGCCGATCACCACCAGCGTGGTCCGCTCATCCTGCGCCTTTTTCACGACCTTGGTCATGATGGTACCGACGCCAAAGATGATGAGCGGCATCAGGAACGTCGGGATGACAATCATCGAGATCAGCGTGCGCCGGTCGCGCAGCGAATCCTTCAGCTCCTTCAGGTAAACCGTGAGAATGTGTTTCCAGTTCATGGGTGTCTTGGTTTACGCGCGGGCGGCCTGGGCGAGAGCGGCCTCTCCCCCGACGGCCTTGACGAAGATCTCCTCCATGTCCTGTTCGGCAAAGCGGGCCCGCAGCTCTCCCAGCGTGCCTTCGGCCACGAGCCGTCCGCAGTGGATGATGCCGATGGTGTCGCACAGTTTTTCGACCTCGCTCATCACGTGGGTCGAGTAGATCACGGTCTTGCCGCGTTCGCGACAGGCCCGCACGAACTTCACGATCGCGCGGGCGGTCATCACGTCCAGACCCAGGGTCGGTTCGTCGAAGATCATCACCGCGGGATCATGGATGAGGGTGCGCGCGATGGAGGTCTTCTGCTTCATGCCCGTGGAAAACTTCTCACAACGGCGGTCGAGGAACTCGTGCATCTCCAGCTCGTCCGCCAGCACCTTCAGACGCTGCCGGATGGCGTCGTCGGTCATGTTGTTCAACCGGCCGAAATAGGTGATCATCTCCCGGGCCGTGAGCCGTCCGTAAAGGGCCGTGCTGGCCGCCAGGAAACCGACATTGGCCCGCACTTGCTGCGGCGCGGTGGCGGTGTCATGTCCGGCCACCGTGCAGGTGCCGCCCGTGGGTTGCAGCAGCGTGGCCAGCAGACGCAAGGTCGTCGTTTTGCCGGCTCCGTTGGCACCGAGCAGACCATAGATCCGGCCGGGATGGCAGGTGAAGGAGACCTCGTCCGCGGCCTTGATCAGGCCGCGCTTCTTATCCTTGAAGGTCTTGGTGAGGCGGTGCGCGACGATCATGGGTTCAGTGACGCCGGCTCCTGAGGGTCAGCACCAGATACAGGCCCGCGGCCACCGCGATGCCGGTGGCGGCGTTGTTGGAAACGGAAAGCGCCGCGCCCACGCCCACGCAGAGGGCGAGACGGGCCGCGGGCGATAGGGCGCAGTTGGACTTGGATTGTTCGGTCATAAAGCGTTGGTCACAGGCTCATCTTTTCGCGGAAGTCCTGCGCCTGTCGTCGGGACAGCTCGACCTTGATTCCGCCCTTGAGCTTCACGAGCAAACCGCCGCTGAACCAGGGTTCGATTCCTTCCACCCAGGAAAGGTTGATGACCTGCTTGCGGTTGGCCCGGAAAAAATGTCGCGGATCCAGCCGCTCTTCCATGGCCGTGAGCGAGCGGAACAGCTGGGGCTTCTGGTCATCGAAGCAGATCCGGGTGTAGTTGCCCTCGGATTCGAGCAGACGGATGTTTTTCACCTGCACGAACCAGCAGCGCTCGCCTTCCCGGACGAACACCTTGTCCTCCAAGGTGAGCCGGTGACTGGCCACCGGACCGGCCGCGGCCTCACCCGCACCCTCGTCGCGCTGACGCAGCCGTTCCAAGGCCGCAACCAGGCGGTTCGGGTCGACGGGCTTGAGCAGGTAGTCGAGCGCGTTGAACTCAAAGGCCTTCACCGCAAACTCGTCGTAAGCGGTGGTGAAAATGACAACCGGCAAGGGAGGCTCGAGCTGCTCCAGCAGGCTGAAGCCGTCGGCGCCGGGCATCTGGACGTCGAGAAACAACAGGCTGGGTTTGAGCTCGGCGACCTTTTGCCGCGCATCCTCGACGTCCACCGCTTCGCCGACGATCGTGATGTCGGGGTGGGCCGCCAGCAGGCGGCGCAGCTCGTTGCGGGCGAGTCGCTCGTCGTCGATAAGCAGGGCTTTCATTTGGCGGATTTCAACGGGATACGGACGTGGGCGGTCACGCAGCCAACCGGTTCGGATTTCAACTCGAGCTGCGCCTGGTCACCGAAGAGCAACTTGAGTCGTTCGGAGGCATTGCGCAACCCCACTCCCGTCGATGAACCCGCCCGCGAGGCGGCCGCGCTGCGCGGGGTCGTCAGCTCACCCGGATTGGAGACCCCGATGTGCAAATGATCCGCTTCGATGTCGGCGGTAATCGCCACCTCGCCGCCTTCGCGGCGGGCGGAAATGCCGTACTTGACGGCGTTCTCCACCAAAGTCTGGAGCAACATCGGCGGCACCGCCTGGCTGCGCGCCGCGTCCTTGACCGCCCAGCGCACCTGCAGCCGGCTCTCATGCCGGATCTGCTCCAGGGCCAGGTAGTCCTCGACGATGCGGATCTCCTCATCGAGCGACACCGTCTCCTGTTGCCCCGATTGGAGCGAGTAGCGGAGCATGTTCGCCAGGCGCGTGACCGACTCCCGCGCCTTCGGGGCGTCTTCATCAATCAGGGCCCGGAGACTGTTGAGCGAATTGAAGAGAAAGTGCGGGTTGACCTGGGATTTCAGGGCGCGCAATTCCGCCTCCTTCACGCTCGCGGCCAGCAGCAGTTTCTCCAGCTGCATCCGCCGGAGGCGTTCGAAGGCATGATAAATGAAATAGACGCAGAACCACCCGAGGAAGAGGAGCACGCCGTTGATCGTGGCGGTGGTGATGACAAATGCCGGGCTGAACTTCGCCTGCCAAGGTTCGCCCAGCACGCCATACACATACCCGAAGCCAACGAGCGACCAGATCAGCGACATGGCGGTTGCCATGCCCGCAACGCGCGGCAGCAAGGAGGCCCAGCCCAGTTGCATCCAACCCCAGCGCCGGATCAGCAGGCGGGAATAGTGGGTCAGCAGCAGGCCTTGCAGCATGATCATGATCAAGATCGCCTGGTCGTGGATCGGGGTATTCTGCCGCGAATCAGCGGCGTTTTGATAAAACAGTTGCAGCGCGGTCAGCCCACCCCAGCCCGTGAGCTGGCACAGCACATAGAGCCGGTGCTTGGCGCGCTCCAACTTGGCTTCAGGGTCCGCTTTCATCTCCGCCGAGGGAACCACGGCAGCCGCCCCGGCGGCAAGACCGACCGGGCGACGATCGTGGGCGAAGGGGAGGGAGAAGGCGGACATGCGCCCAACCTGCGCAACCCGCATCCCGGTCACACGCGGGTTAGGACAAACGGTCGTGACAGCGCCTTGGACGGGCAAACGCCGCTAATTCTGCACCGCGAGAAAAACCCCTTTACCCTGGGAGCACTCCGACGCACGCTCCGCGTTCGTCCTTCCGGATTATTGCGAATGAAACCACGCGTCGTCATCGTCGGCAGTTACGTCCAGGATCTCGCTTTTTATGTGAAGGCGTTCCCTGCCCCCGGCGAAACCGTGCTCGCCGAGCTGCGCACCGGAGCGGGCGGCAAGGGATTCAACCAGGCCGTCGCCGCCACGCGCACCGGCGTCCCGACGCTGTTCTTCGGCGCCATCGGCCAGGATGCGGCCGGTGCCCATGCCCAGGAATTTGCCCGGACCAATGGCGTGCAAACGGGATTCATCATCAAGAAGAAGGAGCCCACCGGCGCCGCCGGCATCGCCGTCAATGCCGCCGGCCAGAACCTCATCATGGTGGCCCTCGGGGCCAATCTTGCCCTGCATGTGCGTGACATCCCGGCCCGCGCGCTCGCCGATGCCGAGGTCGTGCTTTGCCAGGCCGAGAGCGAAATGAAGACCACGGCGCACGTCCTGCGCATGGCCCGGCGCAATGGCGCGATCACGGTGTTCAACCCCGCCCCCATGCACCCCAAGGTCGACCTGGCCCTGCTGCGCCACGTCGAGGTGCTGATCCCCAACGAGGCCGAGTTCGTCACCCTGGTCAACCGCGCCCCCCGCAGCGGCCTGAAGAACTTCAGCGTCGAGGCCCTGGACCGCCTGCCGCTCGACCGCCTTCACCGGCTTTGCCGCTCTTTCAACGTGCCCATTGTCATCGTCACCCTGGGGGCGCGCGGGTGCTTTGTTTCCCAGCCCGAGACCTACACGCTGGTGCAGGCCCATGTGGTGGAGGCCGTGGATACAACCGGCGCCGGCGACGCCTTCGTCGGCGGCTTCGTGGCCGGGCTCGTGAAGTTCAAGAAGAACGTGATCGAGGCCGCCCACTTCGCCAACGCGGTGGCCGCACTGGCGGTGACGCAGCACGGCACCTCCGACGCCATGCCCACCGCCCGCGAAATCGCCCGATTCCTGCGCCGGCGCGACCATGCCTGAGTTCCGGGCGAAACTCTATCGGGTGGCCTTGGTCCACTGGGTCGATCTGCCAAAGAAGGCCGTTGACGCCCTGAAACTGCCGCGCGCCGACATCAAGGGTGGCGGCCTTGGCTTGAACGCCCTGCTCCGCTTCAACGACGACCTCGACCGCGTGACCCTGCTGCCCGGGAAACGCGGACACTACAAACTCGCCTTCAAGACCGAGCTGCTCCGCCCCGCCGGCGCAAAGGCGGGCGACACCCTCACCTTCACCCTGGAGCCTGACCGCGCCACCCGCGAACCGGAGCTCCCCACGGAAATGGCCAAGGTCTTTCAAGGCCGGCCGCAGCTGCACGAACGCTGGCTGACCCACAGCGTGGCCATGCGCCGGCAGGTCGTCCGCTACATCACCGATGCGAAATCCCCGGAGACCCAGGCCAAGCGCTGCTGGATCTTCATCGAACGCCTCGCGGAGACGGGTCGGCTGGGTGGTTAGCGCCCTGCCGGGGAAACTGCCGCCAGTTCCTTCACGAGGTCTGCGATCAGGTTTTTCCGGGGCGCGTCCTTCAGCCAGCCCAGATACATCTCAAACATCATGGCGTCGCGCGGCACCGTGTCCGAGAACACCACCCCGGGTGGACGGGAGCGTGCCGCCATGGGCAGGGAGTGCCCGATTTCTCCCGCCGTCGCCACCCGCACCAGCATGGATGCGATGCTGTCAGTGAGGTGCGTGATCCGGGGACGGAACCCCGCGGCCCGGCAGGCATCCACCAACAGCTGCTTGCGTCCGGGGAAATCCATCTCGTCCCAACTGACCCACGTCGCCTCGCGCAATGCCGCCAGCGGCAATTGCCGCCGCTTGGCCAGCGGATGGTCGACGGGCAGGACCAGCTGGGCCGGCACCGAGGCAATCAGCGCCGTGCCAAATTCCTTGCGCAGCGCCGGCTGTACCTGTCCCAGCAGCGCCACCTCCACCTCTCCCCGCCGCAACGCCGCCGGCAGCGCGCCCGGGGTCAGGTCCACCGGTTGCAACGCCACTTCGGGATGGCGCCGGGTGAAGCGCCGCAAGCCCGCCGCAAAATGGTCGAGCCAGAGCGAACCGTAGTGACCGAGTCGCAACCGGGCCGCGGCCCCGCGCATTTCCTGCGTGAGTTCATCCGCCGCCGCCAGCAACGCCCGCGCCCCGGCCAGAAGCCGCCGCCCTTCGGGAGTCAGCTCCGTGCGGGCGTTGGCTCCGCGCCGCAAAAGGGTGCAACCCAGGTCCTGTTCCAAATCGCGGATCTGCCGGCTCAGGGCCGGCTGGGTGACTCGCATCCGTTCCGCTGCCCGGGAAAAATTCAAGGCCTCTGCCACCGCCACGAAATATCGGAGATGCCGCAACTCCA
>JBDKHE010000602.1:0-4873 GCA_039797805.1 Verrucomicrobiota bacterium | reverse complement strand
GTTTCCGAGCCGGGCACCGGTGCCGCCGGCAACCGGTCCAACCGGTTCTCCGTGAATGGCCACAGCCGCCGCACCAACCGCCCTTGTTCATCCCACAATTCGAACCAGGGATCATGGGCGTCCCACAGCTCGTTGGCCGGAATCACCTCGCCATCCCATCGCAACACCAGGTCGGGACCGATGGAGAGGTGTTCATGGATGGTCTGCAGGTCCGTCTGCAGATTTTTTGCCAGGGGCTGCGCCATCCGCTGGGCGACGAAAAAATAGAGCGTGGCGCTGAAAGCCGCGAGGAGCACCGCGCCACCCAGCGAATACCACAGCGCGAGCCGGAACCGCAGGGTGCGCTGCTGCCACCAGGCGCTCATGCGGACTCGGGACCGAGCCGGTAACCGATGCCTCTCACCGTGTGGATGAGCGGTTGCGCGCCTTCCTCGTCGATCTTTCGGCGCAGCCGCATCATCTGCACGTCGATCACGTTGTCCAGCGATGTGAAGCGACGGGTCTGCTTCCAGACGTCCCGCTCCAGCATTTCCCGGCTCACGTTCTGACCCTGGTAACGCATGAGGTATTCCAGGATATCCACCTCGCGGGGCGTGAGGGAAATCTCCTTGCCGCCGCGCATGGCCACGCGGGTCCGCGCATCCAGCTGAAGGTCGCCGCACGTGAGTGCCTGGCTGGTGCTCAGCACCGGCCGCCGGAGCAAGGCGCGGCAGCGGGCCAGCAGCTCCGCATAGGCAAAGGGTTTGGCCAGATAGTCGTCGGCGCCGCCTTCCAGGCCGGCCACCCGATCATCGAGCGAACCGCGGGCCGTCAGGAGCAGAACCGGCACCTGGTTGCCGCGGGAGCGAACCTGCTGCAGCACCTCCATGCCGTCACGTCCGGGCAACATCCAGTCCAGGATCAGCAGATCAAAGGTATCCTTCTCCAGCGCAGCCAGGGCCGCGTCGCCATCTTCGGCGGTCGTGATCCGCCAGTCCTCCAGACGCAATCCTTCCGCGAGCGACTCGCGGGTCTTTTGCTCGTCCTCGACGACGAGCAGATGCGGAATGGAGGCGGCGGACATATCGTCGTTGGACGCTGGCTGGTTCGGCATATGTGATTCCTTTTTGTTAATCCTGACAACGACGAACCGTCCTCCGGGAGCTCAGGCCCGGAGTCGAAGACGACGCCACCATCCCGCGGCCATCAGGAGGCCTAGCAGACCGGCACCATAAACCGCCGGCTCAGGAACCGGCGTGATTTGGTTATCGTACGACTGCCACTTGGTGTCTCCCGGAGTCCAACCTTGAAAGGTGATTTGATTGAGCGGAGACGAACCTTGGGCATAGGGCGTCTGGCTGTAGAAATAGTCGGAAGCATCTGCCCAAGATTGCACGGTAAGGCCGAGACCGCTGCCGGCGAAACCCACGGAATCGACGCCCAGCACCGAGTCGAGACCACCGGGACCGAAATCGATGAGGGAGTTGTCCGTCACCGTGACGGCACCGAGCGTGAGGCTGTGACCGGCCAGCAATAGCGACCCGCCATCAAGGACGAGGTTGAGTCCGGAGTTATTGAAATCGGCGCCGAGCGCAAAGGTCGCTCCGGCCCTGATGATCAAGGTGCCGCTGCCCGCAAAGTCGCCGGCGAAGGTGCTGGTGCCGGCACCCAGGGCGAGCGTGCCGCCGCTGCCAAAATCCACTGTGCCCGTCCCGGAAAGTTGGGCGATGGTCTCGCTCAGCGAATTCAGCCGCAGGCTCGCGCCCGAGGAAATATCGACGCTGCTGTTGTTGGCAAAAACCTCGGCGGCCTGCAGCACAATGGCACCCGCCTCGATGGCCGTGAGCCCTGCATAGGTATTGGATCCGGCCAGGTTCAGATCGGCACTTCCCTGCTTGGTCAGGATGCCGTTGCCGGTCGTGATATTGCCCGTGACCGTGATCGTGCTGGCGGTTGAGAAGGTCAGGTCGCGGTTGTTGCCGGTCAGGTCAGAACTCAAGGTGAGCGTCCCCGTCCCGACCGTGGCAATCGTGGCGTCGCTCTGGAACTGCAGCGTGGCGATGCTGATTAGCTGGTCGGTGGCGGAGAGACTCTGAATGAAGCCGGTCGAACCGCTGCCGATGAGGAGGGTGCGGGCACCGTTGTCGTCCCCGACGTTGTAGCTGCCGGCGCCAGAGCTGAACTGGATACCCCGGATGGAGTAGCCATTGGCATTGAGCTCCGGGTTCAGCTGGCTGCCCGTGCCGAACTCGGCAGTCTCGTTGCTGTTGTTGGGGCGGTTGCCCGACCAGTTGCCATTGCGGCTCCAGCGCTGATCCCCGTCGCTTTGCCACGTGCGCACCGGCTGCGCACCGGTGCTCCCCACCAGGGCAAAAATGACCGCGGAAAACAACAAGGCGCGCATAGGGATGATCATCGTCTCAATTCGCACTTACTCAACGGCAGCAAGCTGACTATTTGGTCAGGGGAATCAGCCCCGCATCAGCACCATCCCTTTATAATTCAACGTATTCCGAATTGGGCGGGCTTCAGTCCGCGCGCGCGAAGAGCTTCGGCCAAGGCTGCTTGGTCCAACTTTGCCCCGGTCGTCACCCCCGCCCGGGCAAACCAGCCCTGATTCATCTCCAACGCATACTGCATCCGACCACGCGAGGCCACCGGACGCTCATCCCGCGGGTACATCGGATACACTTCCTTCAGCTCTCCCGTGCTGTCAAAATACCCGATGTCGAGAGGCAGCGTGGTGTTGCGCATCCAGAAGCTCATCAACTGGGGTCGTTCATAAACGAAGATCATGCCCTCATCCTCGCCCATTGACTCGCGAAACATCAGGCCGTGCTCCATCTCCGCCGGCAACACTGCCACCTGCATCTGGACGAGTCGATCGCCGACCCGCACGGGAAACCGGTCCTCAATGGATTTCGGCACCTTGACCGCCTCAACCTCCGAGTGATCACAGCCGGCGAAGAAGGCCAGCAAGACGATGGAGAGCAGCGGAAGGACTCGGCAGCGGGAAAACATTTTTGCGTTTTAAGTCAGGATTGTAGTCAATGTCGGCATAAAACCAACGACCCCTTGAAACAACCACCTCCCCTACTCTACGCCAACACCCAAAGCAGCGCCGACATGCTCTACTTTGGGGGAGTTGAAGTGCACGATCCCTTCATCGCCTTTGGCGATGCCCGCGGACGCCGGATCACCGTCCAAAGCGCCCTGGAACTGGGCCGGGTGAAGAAAGGCAGCCGCTTCCATCGCGTGTTGCCCCTGGAGGCCTGCCGCACCCGGGCGCAAGCCCGCACGAAGGGCAAGGCGGGCGTGGCCGAAATCATCGCCACCCTCGCCAAGGAAGCCGGCATCCGCCGCTTCCGTATTCCCGCCGATTTTCCGGCTCAGCTGTATGTGCGCCTGTCCAAGCTGGGCCTGAAACTGGATATCGCCGAGGGCCTGCTGTTCCCCGAGAGGGAAATCAAGACCGCCCAGGAGGCCGCCTTCATTCGCGAAGGCAACCGGTTGTGCTCGGTCGGCTTCACCGTGGCCGAACAGATCCTGCGCGCCAGCCGCATCAAGGGACGCACGCTCGTCCACCGCGGCAAGGTCGTGACCTCGGACAGCCTGCGCTTCGCGCTGGAATGCGCCATTCGCGAACAGGGCGGCAACCCGCAGGACACCATCGTGGCCGGGGGCGACCAGGCTTGCGACCCGCACGAGCGCGGCTCCGGGCCGTTGCGCCCGCACGAGCTGATCATCATCGACATTTTTCCCCGCGTCACCGCCACCGGCTATCATGGCGACATGACCCGCACCTACCTGAAAGGCCGCCCCCGGGAGGTGCAGCGCCGCATGGTCGACACCGTCCGGACCGCCCAGCAACTCGCCCTCAAAGCCATCCGCGCAGGCGTCGTGAGCAACCGCATCCACGGGCTCATCACGGAATGCTTCACCGAGGCGGGTTACGAAACGCGGCACGACAAGAACGGCTCGGTCGGCTTTTTTCACGGCACGGGCCACGGTCTCGGCCTGGCCGTGCACGATCCGGGCGACGGCATCTCCCCGCGCGTCTCGGCCCCGTTGAAGGCCGGCGCGGTCCTGACCGTGGAGCCCGGCCTCTACTATCCCGGACTCGGCGGCTGCCGTTGGGAAGATGTGGTCCAGGTGACCAAGGGGCCGGCCAAACTCCTCTCCCGGCATCCGTACAACTGGGAAATCCGCTGATCACCGGCGACCGTGACCTGCGTCCGGTGACCGACAAGGTCTTCGGCCGCGGGACGAAATTGCCGGCAACGCCCTACCATGCCCGAGCTCGCCGAGGTTGACTTCGGGCGGACACGCTGGAGGGCCGGTCACCGGGCCAAGGTGCTCGCGGTCCGCCTGCACGCCGGCAAGAAGGTGTTTCGGGACTGCGATCCGCAGGACCTCAGCCGTCGGTTGAAGGGGGCGCGCCTGCTCGGGTCGGAGACCGCGGCCAAGCAGATGCTGTTCAGATTCTCCGGCCAGTGCTGGCTGGGCGTTCATCTGGGCATGACCGGCGAATTGCGCGTGGAGTCACCCCTTTACCAAGCCACGGCGCACGACCACCTGGTTTTGGCCCAAGCGAAGCGTCTGCTCGTCTTCAACGATCCGCGCATGTTCGGCGGCATCCGCTTTCACCACGGGAAGGCGGCCCCCGCTTGGTGGACGAGAATCGCGCCGGCCATTCTCTCGCAGGCGTTCACGGTCGCGGTCGTGCAGGACTTTTTGCGCCGGCGGGCCCGCACCCCCATCAAGGCCGTTCTCCTGATGCAGGAACGCTTCCCGGGCATCGGCAACTGGATGGCCGACGAAGTGCTCTGGCGCGCCGCGATTCATCCGCAACGCCTGGCCGGCTCATTGACCGCGGCCGAGGTGCGGACGCTCC